>JACCXE010000077.1 GCA_013697265.1 Actinomycetota bacterium
TGTTCACCGCATGGATCAAGTCGTTGACGCGGCCTTCGCGGCGCAGCTCGTCGTCGACGGCGGTGTCGAGCGCCACGGACACGCCTTCGTTCGCGGCGATGACCCAGCCTTCCTTCTCGGTGCTTTCTACGAGCACCTCATCGGGACTGAGTTCGTGGCCGGCCACCCGAAAGCGGCCGCCGTCGAGTTGCTCGAACTTGCCTGCGTTGAGCGCCTGGCGAATCTGGCCCAATTCGGCGCCCAACCGCGGCCCGAGGACGGGCAGGTTCGGCCGCACGCGTAGGTCGGTCGCTTCGATGGGACCAAAGGTGATCTCCTTGATGCGTAATTCGTCGGCGATCTCCTGCGCGTGACGCTGGGCGCGCGGCGCGCCGTCGACCACAAGGCGAGGCAGCGGCTGACGATTGCGCAAGCGCGACTGGGCCCGGGCTTGCCGACCGAGCTCAACCACCTGACGCATCTCGCCGACCTCGTCCAGCAGTTCCTGATTCGCGGCAACAGTGGCGGGCCAGCCAGCCAAAAAGATGGAGTCGGGCGCGCCGTCGACGCCGGATACCAGGTTCTGCCAGAGGTGTTCGGTGATGAACGGCATCACCGGTGACACGACGCGCAGCGCGTTCACCAACGAGAACCACAGCGTGCGCAGCGCGGCCTCGTTACCGGCCCAGAACCGGCGACGCGAACGGCGCACGTACCAGTTCGACATGTCGTCGACGAAGTCGTCGAAGGCGCGCAACACGTTGGTGGAGAGAAACGTTTCGTAGGCGTCGGTCGCCTCGGTGATCAATTGACGCGCGCGCGCCACCATGTATTCGTCGAGCGCTTCCAATTGGCCGCTCGGACCGTCTGCGAGTTCCGCGTAGGAGGGGGTGAACTCGGCGATGTTTGCGTATTGGATAAAGAAAGCGACGCTATTCCACAGCGTCAGCAGCTTGCGCTGAATGTCGTATCCGGGGCCGAAACCGAACAGGAGGTTTTGGTTCGGGGGTTGGGCGCTGAATTGCCACCGCATCACGTCCGCGCCCATGCGAGCAAAGGCGTCCGGGGCCTCGATCATGTTGCCCCACGAGCCGTGCATCTCGCGGCCTGTCTCGTCGAGCATCTTTTCGTAGCCGAGCACCTTGCGATACGGCGGTTGCCCGGTGAGCACCACCGACATGAACAGCTGGCTGTAGAACCACAGGCGGATTTGTTCGCGCATTTCCGAGACCCAGTCCGCCGGGAACCACTCTTCCCAATAGCCGTGGTTCGGTAGGTCCGCTTCGGTGAGGCCAGCGGCTGCGCCGGTGCCGTAACCGCCTTCGACGTAGAGCGGGCTCTCCCAACCGAGGGTGGAGAACGGGACGATGCCCGCATCGAGCCACACGTCGCCCACTTCGGTGATGCGGTGCACGACGTTGCCGCACTCGGGGCACGTGATCGGCACCCGGTCGATCCACGGGCGACGCAGTTCCTTCAGATCGTCGAGCGGTTCGGTGGCTAGCGCGGCGAGTTCGGCTTTCGAACCGATGACTGTGAGGTGACCGCAAGCGCACGGATAGAACGGCAAAGGCAGGCCGTAGTAGCGGCGCCGGGAGATGTTCCAGTCCGACATGTTGAACAGCCAGTCGTCCATGCGTCTGCCCATGTAGTCCGGCGTCCATTCCACATCGGCATTCGCGTCGCGCATGGGCTGGCGGATGTCGTCGACCCTGATGAACCAGTCGTCGGAGATTCGGAAGATCAGGGCGGTGTGGCAGCGCCAACACTCGGGGTAACGGTGTTCGATCGTGGCGGCCTTGACGAGCAGACCACGCTCGCGCAGGTCGGCGATGATGTCGTCGGCTGCGTCGTGGGCGCCCCGGCCGGCCAGCCAGCCGAAGTTGGGGTAGAAGTGACCGGACTCGTCGACGGGCATCACGATCTCGAGGTTGTTTGGCTTGGCCAACTCGAAGTCGTCGGTACCGCAACCCGGGGCGATGTGCACGATGCCGGTGCCTTCTTCGAGGCTGACCTCGTCCCAGCCGATCACGCGATGTTCGACCGCGGCGTCGCGCAATTTGTCGTAGGGGCCGGTGTAGGTCCAACCGACCAACTCGTCGCCCCGCCTGGTCTCGGTGACCTCGGCGTCGCCGACGCGGGCGCCTGCCATCCAGTCGCCATTGGCCAACTTGGCGTATTCGGCGTCGGGGCGCACCGCGGCGGCGACGTTGGCCGGCAGCGTCCACGGCGTTGTCGTCCAGATGACGACGGCTTCGCCCGGCCGGTCTTTGAGCGGAAAGCGCACGGTGAGCGACGGGTCTTCGCGGTCGATGTAGCTGCCGGCAAGTTCGTGGGCGCTGATCGACGTGCCGCAGCGCGGGCACCACTCCGTGGCTCGGTGGCCCTTATAGATCCAGTCCCGCTTGTGGACGATTTTCAGGAAGCGCCAGATGTATTCGATGTTGGTGTCGGAGAAGGTGAAGTAGTCCTTGCCCCAATCCATCCACTGGCCGAGGCGGATCGAGCCGTCGGTCAGTTCCTGGCTCGACCACTTCACGACGTCGCGGCACTTTTCCGCAAACTTTTCGAGGCCGTATTCTTCGATGTCGCGCTTGGAGTTGAGGCCGAGTTCCTTCTCGACGCCGACCTCGATCCACAGGCCCTGACAATCGAAGCCGTTCTGGTAGCGCTGGTGAAACCCCTGCAACGCCTTGTAGCGCTGAAACACGTCCTTCAGCGTGCGACCCCACGCGGTGTGTACCGCCAACGTCTTGTTCGCGGTGACCGGGCCGTCGATGAATCGGAACTTGGGCCCATCCGCGTTCTGCGCGCGTAGTCGGTCGAAGGTCGACTCGCGTTCCCATAACTCGAGGATCTCGAGTTCCAGTGCGTTGTGATCCGGCTTGTCGGGCAGTGGCGAAAACATGGAAGCGGGGATTCTACGAGGGCCTAGCCTTGCGTCCCTATGTTTGACGATCTCTTCGATTACACCGCGGGCGATAACGAGGAAGACGGCACCGCCGTCGTGCGGCTGCACGTGCAGCCGGGCGCGGGCAAGACGGCGGTAGTCGGCCGTCACGGCGACGCCATAAAGGTGCGCGTGGCCGCGCCGCCCGAAGGGGGCCGGGCCAATGACGCGGTCGTCGCTCTGGTCGCCCAGACCTTCGACGTGAAGCTGGCATCGGTCAGCCTGGTCAGTGGGCAGACGAGTCGGGCCAAGCGCGTCCAAATCGACGGAGTAGCCGAGGCCGAAGTCGAGCGCCTGCTCGAGCTGGCCATGGCCCACGCTGCCGAAGGCGGCAAGCGCTAGAAGACTGGTTCCTTCCCGGGCGGGCGCCCGCAGTCCCGCCCTCCTCAGCAACGCGGGCCCCCTCGCTTCGCTCGCCCGCGGCGGCCGTAGCGCGCAATAGCTGTTACCCTTCGCCGCTCCCTAGCCCAGGGAACATCGAAGGAGGGCCCGTGGCTACTGCGAAAAAGGCGGCGCCAGCAAAGAAAGCGCCAGCGAAAGCAGCGGTAAAGAAGGCCCCGGCAACGAAGGCATCGCCCGCGAAGAAGGCTGCGCCCGCCAAGAAGGCGGCACCTGCGGCGAAGAAGGCGGCTGCACCAACCCGGAACGCGGCACCGGTCGCGAAGAAAGCGGCCCCGGTTGCGAAGAAGGCTGCGGAGCCGGCCAAGAAGGCTGCGGCCCCGGTTGCGAAGAAGGCCGCGGAGCCGGCCAAGAAGTCGGCAGCCGCCCCCGTGACGGCGTTTACGACGAACGCTGTGGCCAAGCCGGTCGTCAGGCGCGGCGGCAAGGTCGTGCTCGACAAGTGGCAGCTGAAGCAAAAGGAACTGCTGCTGTCCGAGAAAGCGGAGTACCTCGAGCAAGCGAAATTACTGCGTGAAGAGGCCGACGAGTTGATGCGAGACGCCGAACCGGGCGATGTGCAGTTCGACGACGAGTCGGGCGAAGGCGGCTCGCTCGCGATCGAGCGTGAACGTGATCTCGCCCTTGCGCTGCAGGCCGTGAGCATCACCGAAGAGATCGACGACGCGCTGCGCAAACTCGAGCGCGGCCTCTACGGCCTGTGCGAGACGTGCGGCCACAACATTCTCAAGGCGCGGCTTGAGGCGCTGCCCTACGCCCGGCAGTGCATTGCGTGCAAGACCGGCGGGCTTTCTCGTCGCTGACGCCGCGGGCTGGTTCGTCGCTGACGTCGGCTTCGACGATGCCTAGTCGCCGAGTCACCGCGGGGCTAGTGGTCGGCGTCGGCATTTTGTCGGTCGCAGTCGATCAGATCGCGAAGACGATCGCGGAGAACAACCTGCGCGATCACAGCATCGACCTGGTCCTTGGTGCGCGTTTTGTGCTCACGTACAACTCGGGCGCGGCGTTCAGCGTGGGCACCGGGCGCAGCGGCGTGTTCACGGTGCTGGCCTCGGTCACGGTCACGCTGCTGCTCGTGTACGCGCTGTGGGCCCGCCAGAGCCGATTGCGCGCCGTGATGTTCGGACTGATCGTCGGGGGCGCCGCCGGTAATCTGTTTGACCGACTGTTCCGACCGAACGGCGGCCGGGTGATCGATTTCGTCGAGATCGCGCGCTGGTGGCCGGTGTTCAATGTCGCGGACGTGTCGCTGTTCTTCGGTATCGTCCTCATGCTTTTCGTGTCGATGCGCGAACCCGAGCGGAGCCGGTCATGAACATCGAAGTGCCTGACGCGCTCGCGGGCGAACGGCTCGACCGCATCGTGGCGCTCGAAGCTGGCGTGTCACGACAGGAAGCGCAGGCGTGCATCGATGGTGGCGGTGTCACGGTCAACGGACGCATCCTCACCAAAGGCAGCGCGCGCGCCGTTGCCGCCGATGTGATCACCGTGGACATGCCCGCAGCGGCGGACACGACCCTGGTAGCCGACGCGGGCGTGGAGTTCGAAGTGATCTACGAGGACGACGACGTCATCGTGATCGACAAGCCCGCCGGTCTCGTCGTGCACCCAGGCGCCGGCAACGCCGACGGCACGCTGGTGCACGGCCTGTTGGCGCGCTATCCCGAGATCGCGGGCGTGGGCGAGTCCGATCGACCGGGAATCGTGCACCGCCTCGACAGCGGCACGTCGGGCCTCATGGTCGTGGCCCGCACCGAAATGGCCCGCCAAGGTCTCGTGGAAGCGCTGACGTTGCGCGACGTGACGCGCCAATACCGGGCCCTGAGTTGGGGCGAGGTCGACGGACTCGACGGGATCGTCGACGCGCCCATCGGCCGGTCCACCCGCGAGCGCACGAAGATGGCCGTCGTCGCCGACGGGCGTGAGGCTCGCACGCGATACGAGGTCGTCGACCGCTTCACGATGCCGGCGAAACTGACGCTGCTCGAGTGCATGCTCGAAACCGGGCGCACCCACCAGATCCGCGTGCACCTCGCGGCGATCGGTCATCCGGTGGTCGGCGACACGCGTTACGGACGATCCCGTCCGGCGCTGCGCTGCGACCGTCCGTTCTTGCACGCCGAACGATTGGCATTCGCGCACCCGGTCACGGGTGAGCCGGTGGCGTTCACCTCGGCGTTACCGCCTGACCTGGCTGCGGTGCAGGCCAAGCTCAGCTAGTAGTTGCCGGCACCGCGGTCTTGCCCTGCGCGGCGTCGACCATCTGGGCCAGCGTGAAGCTGTCGAGCAGCCCGCGCATGTGGCGGCCGACGTCGGCCCACACCTCGAGCAGGATGCACTGCCCTTCGTGATCGCAGGCACCGTTGGTGTGCGGTTCGCCGAAGTCGCCCGCCACGATCGGCCCGTCCACCGCGGCGACGATCTCGCCCAAGGTGATCGCTTGGGGCTCTCGGGCGAGCACATAGCCGCCGCCGACGCCGCGCTTCGACCGCACCAGACCGGCCCCTTTGAGCGCGAGCAGAATCTGTTCCAGATAGGGCTGGGGCAGGCCGGTGCGCTCCGCGATATCGCGCACCGATGTTGGGCCGATGTCGTCGTGCAGGGCCAGGCTCAACAGGGCACGGCTCGCATAGTCGCCTCGCGTCGACACCTTCACGCTCTGAATCGTAGGGCCGATCAAGGGGAGCTACGTTGGCTAGCCGAATGAGTACCCCTGAGAAACCAACGTCGCCGCCCACGCTCGAGGTCGTCGACGGCGCCCCGAGTGAGGAAGTGGAGTCGACCGAAACGGTCAATCAGCCCGCCAAGTTGATGCGAATCGGTTCGATGCTCAAACAGTTGCTCGACGAAGCCCGCGCCGCGCCGCTCGACGAAAAGGCTCGCCTCCGGCTGCGCGAGATCTACGAGACGTCGGTTCACGAACTGGCCGAAGGCATGTCGACCGACTTGCAAAAGGAAATGGCGAGCCTGGCGCTGCCGTTCGACGAAGGCGCACCGTCTGAAGCCGAACTCCGCGTCGCGCAGGCTCAACTCGTCGGCTGGCTCGAGGGCCTCTTCCACGGCATCCAGGCCACCCTGTTCGCCCAACAGATGGCGGCCCGCAACCAGCTCGAAGGCCTGCGCCAACCAGCCATCGGTCAGGCCCCCGAAAGCGACCGCCCCGGCACCTACCTGTAGCGGGCACATCTCTCCGCATTCTTGTAACCGTTGGTGGCGGTCTTTGTCGTTAGCGGTTACAGGAATGCCTCAGCGCGAGCGACTAGGTGGGCTCCCAGAAGAGTTCGATCTCGGTGCCGTCGGGGTCCCAGCAGCGGAACGACACGTAGTCGTCGTCGGGACGACCGTCGTGCGGGTCACTCACACGCACGCCGGTCGACGACAGGGCGTCGCGCTGCGCGAGCACCGCATCGCCGCTGCCGACGGCGAAGCCGATGTGGAACCCATCCGGCAGCGGCTCGTGGTGCTCGACGGGGATAAGCGCGAGCAAGAAGCCAGCAGCGTTGCGGATGAAGAACCCACCGTCGGCTTCGAAGGCCGGAGCGAAGCCAAAATGCTGCATGTAAAAGTCGCGGCAGACCGCGGCGTCGCGCACGCGCAGGTTGAGGTGGTTGAGGTTCATCGCCGCGTCGTCCACACTTGCGCGCCCGACTTGGTGATCGTCATCGGTGCGTCAAGTTGCTCGGCCTTCGCTTCCCAATCGGGCACGTTGAACGCGTGGAGGTAGTCCGCGATCGCGTGGCGGTCGGGAAGTTCGAACGCCACCATCGACCACTGTTCTACCTCGATGTCGCCGAAGACCGACGCGACCAACGCGGCTGAGTCCTCCGCGTCGAAGGTGGACGGCGTGCCCCAGCTTGGGTCGACGCCCTCCAGTTCGGCGTCGTTCCACCGGCTCGGTGACGAGGCCACAAACGTGCCGCTCGGTGCGAGCACCCGCCACGCCTCCCGAATGCCGACCAGTGGGTCGTCGAGGAAATAGAGGCAGTTGACCGCGGCGACACCGTCGACCGACGCGTCGAGCAACGGCAGCGCGCGCAGGTCACCGCGTACCGACGGCCTCGGCGCCTCGGCGAGCATCTGCTCGTCGGAATCCACGACCACAGTGGCGACGCCGACGCCGGCAAGTATTTGAGCAATCGGGCCCCGCCCGCCTCCGATCTCGGCAAACCGTTGCACGCCCAGCGTCGAGAACCGTCGGGCAAGGCCGGGATAGATGTCCTCGACGACCATGTATCGCCCGAAGACGCGGTTGCAGGCCGCCATCCGATCGGCGTCGGGGTGGACGTAGACCGACGTCGACGGACTCGGCGCCGTGCTCACGGCTCTCATCGGAACACGGCGCGTGGCGCCGCGCCAACGCGATACGGTCGCATTCCGTAATCACACACATGTAGTTCGTCCACAGGGCCTGTGGACGACCCCGCGCCGGGCGGCGCTGGAGCCAAGGAAGAGGACTTCGTGGGCAAGTCGTTCACCCACCTGCATTTGCACACCGAGTACTCGATGCTCGACGGAG
The DNA here is from genome assembly GCA_013697265.1 of Actinomycetota bacterium. GTDB lineage: Bacteria > Actinomycetota > Acidimicrobiia > Acidimicrobiales > JACCXE01 > JACCXE01. The sequence goes on from JACCXE010000077.1 coordinate 7,845, forward strand.
CGGCGCGGGTGGCCGACGTCGTACGGGCGGCGGTGGCCGACGGGCAACCCGCGATCGGCATGACCGATCACGGCAATATGTACGGCACCGTCGACTTTTACGAGACGTGCCGCAAGAACGGCGTCAACCCGATTATCGGGTTCGAGGCGTACATGGCAGGCGAGAGCCGCTTCGACCGGCCACCGCGGCGCGGGCGGGTAGACGACACCGGCGGCGACGCCGGCGACGGCAGCCAGAAGCTCTACTACCACCTGACCCTGCTAGCTGAGAACAACGCCGGCTACCAGAACCTGATGAAGCTGTCGAGCTACGCGTTCCTCGAGGGCTACTACTACCAACCCCGCCTCGATTGGGAGTTGCTCGAGCGCCACCACGAAGGCGTCATCGCCACGAGCGGCTGCCTCGGTGGCGTGGTGTTGCAGTCCCTGCTACACGGCGACGTGCGCCAAGCCACGAAGCTCGCCGGCCGCCTGCAAGACATCTTCGGGCGCGACAACTTCTTCATCGAGTTGCAAGACCACGGCCTCGATGAGCAGATCCGCACCAACCCCCTGCTGCTCGACATCGCCAAGGAACTACAGGCGCCGCTGCTTGCCACCAACGACGGCCACTACACCGATCGTGCCGACGCCGCGTCGCACGACGCGTTGCTCTGCGTGCAAACCAACGCCACGATGGACGACCCCAACCGGTTCCACTTCCACGGCGACGAGCACTACTTCAAGTCGGCGGCCGAGATGCGCCACTTGTTCAAGGACATTCCCGAGGCATGCGACAACTCGTTGTGGATCGCGGAGCGGGCCAACGTCACTATCGACTTCGACCGAGCCGAACTGCCGGTGTTCCCATTGCCCGACGGGTTCGTCGACGACAGCGAATTCCTGCGCCACATCACCTACGAGGGCGCCCGCCAACGTTATGGCGAAGTACTGCCCAAGGAAGTCACCGAACGCCTCGCCTACGAGTTACGCGTCATCGGACAGATGGGGTTCTCGACGTACTTCCTCATCGTCGGCGACCTGATCCGCCACGCTCGGGAACGACGCATCCGCGTGGGGCCCGGTCGCGGCAGCGCGGCTGGTTGTTGCGTGGCCTACTGCCTGCGCATCACCAACCTCGACCCGATCCGCTTCGATCTGCTGTTCGAACGCTTCTTGAACCCGGGCCGCCGTCAGATGCCCGACATCGACATGGACTTCGACGAGCGCTACCGCGGCGAGATGATCCGCTACGTCGCCGACAAGTACGGCCGCGATCACCTGGCCCAGATCGTCACGTTCTCCACGATCAAAGCGCGAGCCGCAGTGCGCGACGCGGCGCGCGTGCTCGGCTACCCCTACATCGTCGGCGACAAGATCGCCAAGGCCATGCCGCCATTGATCATGGGCCGCGACACGCCGCTGGGCGCCTGCCTCCAACTCGACCCCATGCACGAGGGCGGCTTCAAGATGGCGGGCGACCTGCGCACGATGTACGAAACCGACCCCGACGCCCGCAAGGTGATCGACGTGGCCAAGGGGCTCGAAGGGCTGCGGCGCCAGGCCGGCATCCACGCGTCGGCCGTCGTGATTTCGCGAGAGCCGTTGATGGAGTACTGCCCGGTGCAGCGCAAACCCGAGTCGGGCGTCGACCCCGCCGATGCGCCGATCGTCACCCAGTTCGAAGGCCCGGCCATCGAAAAGCTCGGGTTGCTCAAGATGGACTTCCTCGGGCTGCGCAACCTCACGGTGATTGAGCAGGCCCTCGACCTGATCGAAGTGAACACGGGCACCCGGCCCGACATCGACCAGATCCCGATCGACGACGAGGCGACGCTGGCCCTGCTGCGCACGGGGGACACGATCGGCGTGTTCCAACTCGAGGGTGGCCCCATGCGCTCGCTGGTTCGGGCGCTCGCGCCCACGAGCTTCGAGGACGTGTCCGCCTTGATCGCGCTGTACCGGCCCGGCCCGATGGCGGCGAACATGCACTACGACTACGCCGACCGCAAGAACGGCCGCAAGCCCGTGGAGTACATCCACCCCGAGATGGAGCAGGTGCTGGGCGACACCTACGGGCTGATGATCTACCAAGAGTCGATGATGCGCGTGGCGCAGAAGTTCGCCGGCTACTCGCTCGAAGAAGCCGACAACCTGCGCAAGGCCGCGGGGAAAAAGGTCCGAGCGATCATGGCGGCCGAGCGCGAAAAGTTCATCGAGTCCTGCGAGACCACCGGCTACGGCGCCAAGCTCGGCAAAGAATTGTTCGACATCATCGAGCCGTTCGCCGACTACGCCTTCAACAAGAGCCACTCCTTCGCGTACGGCCTGGTGTCGTGGCAGACGGCCTGGCTAAAGACGCACCATCCCGTCGAGTACTTCGCGGCGCTGCTTACGTCGGTGCGCGACGACAAGGACGCGACCGCGAAGTACCTCGCCGAGTGCCGCAACCTCGGCATCGAAGTGCAGGTGCCCGATGTGAACGTGTCGGTGGCCGGCTTCGGTGCCCGCGACCGGATCATTCCTTTCGGCATGGCTGCGGTTCGCAACGTCGGCCAGAACCTCGTGGCGATGATTGTCGAAGAACGCGAAGCCAACGGCGCGTACATCGACTTCTACGACTTCTGCCAGCGCGTCGACCCAATCGTGTTGAACAAGCGGTCGATCGACTCACTCGTCAAGAGTGGTGCGTTCGACTCGCTCGGTCACTCCCGCAAGGGCCTTTGCTTCGCGGCCGAGTCGATCGTCGACATGATCCTGCAGCGCCGACGCGAGCGCGACGTCGGCGTGATGAGCCTGTTCGACACGCTCGACGACGCGGGCGAACCGAGTTGGGACGACACCCGCATCCCCATCGACGACGGCGAGTTCGACAAGATGACACGCCTCGGATTCGAGAAGGAAATGCTCGGTCTCTATGTGTCGGACCATCCGCTTAAGGGCGCCGAGACGACGCTGCGCCGGTTGGTCGACTGTGGTGTGGCCGAGGCCCGGGACCTGGAGGACGGGGCCGTGCGCGTCGTCGGCGGTGTTGTCACCGCCTTGGCCCGTAAGTGGACCAAGCGGGGCGACCTAATGGCCACGTTCGTGCTCGAAGACCTCGACGGCGCGATGGAAGTGATGGTCTTTCCCAAGACGATGCAAGAGTGGGGGTCGCTGCTCACCGACGACGCGATCGTCTGCGTGAAAGCGCGCGTAGACAAGCGCGAAGACGAGCCCAAGCTCACCTGCCTCGAGATTCGGCGGCCCGCGATCAGCTTCGACGCGCAGAGCGAGCTCGAACTGCGACTGCCGGCCGGCCTCACCGACGACACCGTTGCCGAACTCAAGAGGCTGTTGTCGGAATATCCCGGCGACGCGAACGTGATCTTGCGAACGGGCGAGCAACGGGTGCGGCTTCCGGCCGAGTTTCGTGTCGATCCCAGTTCGCGACTGCTCGCTGAACTCAAGGTTTTGCTCGGCTCTGACGCCGTGGTGTGAACGTCGGGCCTTTCTCGGCCTAAACTGTTCGCATTGACCGAGCGGTCAAGTTCCCGCCGCCGAGGAGAGT
>JACCXE010000080.1 GCA_013697265.1 Actinomycetota bacterium
GGGCGGCGTCGATTCCAAGATGGTCGATAGTCCATTCGGTGCTGAGGTAGGGGATGGCCAGGTCGTACAGCCCGCTGGCCACGAACACGCGTAGCTGGGGGTTCTTGATCATGCTCAAACGCGTGGGGTGACCGGCGTCGAGGAAGCGGTTGGTGCCGTCGTCGCCCATCTTCCAAGGCCACGTCGTGGCCTGGTCGTAGAACTCGTAGATCATGTCGGTCCGGACGCCCAGCTCATCGTGCAGGTAGTGGTTGAACGTGGTGGCGTAGGCCCCCCTGATCGCCGAGAAGCTGGGGTCGAACTCGACGTCGGCCGCGAGAGGATCGGGATCGATGCCGGTGAAGCGGGCGTCGAGGCGACCGACGCTGCGCCTCTCCGGGCGGAGCAGTGCTTTTCTGAAGTGGTCGACCGTGATGCGGGCGTCGGCCAGGTCGATGAACTGCGGCGTCAGACCGGTGTAGGTCGCCAGACGCGCCACCATCTGGCCCCGCTCGTCCTTCGGCGCCCGGCTGCCGGCGAGCAGGTGCTGGGCATAGGGCCCGAGGGCGAATTCCTCGACCTCGGCCAGCAGCTTGGGCAGCTTCGGAGCGCCGGGAAGCCGGCCATGGAAGTGCGCGGCGGCCGCAAGGCTCGGCAGCGCGAGCACATAGCCCAGGTCGTTGCCGGGCACGAACGACAGCGTCTGGAACCACAGGCACGCGCCGATTAGCACGATGCCGTTGAGCTCCATCCCGAAGCGCTCCTGGAGGCGGTTGGTGACGTGGGCCGCTCTGATGGTGCCGTAGCTTTCGCCGGCCAGAAACTTGGGTGACGCCCACCGTGCGTTGCGACCGGTCCACAAGCGGATGAACTCCGAGACCCACTCGGCGTCCTCGATCACGCCGTGAAAGTTCTTGGGATCCTCGCCCTCGACGGCCCGGCTGTGCCCGGTGCTGACGGGGTCGATGAATACCAAATCGGACACGTCGAGCAGCGTGTGTTCGTTGTCCACGAGTTGGTAGGGCGGCGCCGACCCAGCCGCTGTGTTGTCGACCACGACGCGGCGCGGCCCGAACAGCCCTAGATGCAGCCACACCGACGACGAACCTGGGCCACCGTTGAACACGAACGTCACGGGTCGGTCGGGTGCGCCGCCGGTGCGGACGTAAGCGGCGAAGCCCATGGTGCACTTGGGTTTGCCGTCTCTATCGCGCAGCACGAGGGTGCCCGCCTCGGCGCGGTAGTCGAGCGCGCCGCGGCCCACCGACATCGCGTGCTGCGTGGTGGCGACGCAGTCTGTGGGTTCGACCCGGGGCCCGTCTTCGTCGGCCATTACAAGCCTGACAACGCTTCGAGGACGCGGTCCATCTCGTCGTCGGTGTTGTAGAAGTGCGGAGACATGCGAACGAGCGCCTGTTGCGGGTGCGAAAGGATGCCGGCGGCGTCGAGGCACCGCGCCACCGGCACCGGGTCGCCGTCGGGCGCGTGGAACGCAATGATTCCAGAGGACTCCGCGCGCGTGCGGGGCCACGGGGCCGCGACCGTGAGCCCGAGCCGGTCCAAGCCCTCGGCCAGGCGACGCGAATGCGCCAGCACGCGGTCTTCGACCACATCGAAGCCGACATCCTCGAGCAGGCCGACGGCGCCGAGAAAGCCGGCAATGTCGAGCCACGACGTGGCCGACTCCTCGAAACGCTTGGCCCCGTCCGCCCAGGCAAGCTCGGGGGCAAAGGGGTTGGGGTCCTTCATCGAACCCATGCCCACCAAGGGCGGCGTGAGCCGCTCGGCCGTTGCCGGGTGGACGAAGCAGAACCCGATGCCGGCCGGTCCCATAAGCCATTTGATCGCGCCCGCAGCCAACACGTCGATGTTGGCCGCTTCGACGTCGATGCGCACCGCGCCCACGCCCTGGATGCCGTCCACGACGAAGGTGACCCCGCGACGCCTGCACTCAGCGCCGATGGCGGCAACGTCGAGGCGGTAGCCGTTCCAGAACTGCACGAAGCTGAGGCTGACCACGCGCGTGCGTTCATCCATGGCCTCGAACACGGCGTCGGGAGTGATGCGTCCCTCCACCGGCTCCACGAGGCGCAACTCGACGTCATGTCGCTCGAGGGCCATCCAGGGAAAGAGGTTCGTCGGGTATTCCATGCGGGCGCCGACGACGTTGTCGCCCGCCCGCCAGTCGAGCCCGCTCGCCACCAGCGAGAGTCCGTGGGCCGTCGCCCGCGTGAACGCGATATTCGACGCGTCCGCGTTGATGAGCCGACCCAGCACTTCGCGCAGGGCGTTGCGGTCGGCGTAGTACTGCTCGGGCCAGTCCATGCTCTCGGTCATCGCATGCGCCACCCGGCAGATCGCGTCGCGCACCGGCAACGGCGTGGGCGAACCACCGCTGTGGCGCATCCAAACCTGTTTCTCAGCGAGCGGAAAGAGAACGCGCGCCTCCTCGGGGGTCATGCCTGCGCCCGTCCACCGAGGTGTTGAGCCAGGAAGGTTTCGACCCGACGGGCCAGATCCAGGCGCTGATCGTTGGTGCCGCCGGTCAGCGTGTGCCCCACGTCGGTGAGCACCACGAGCTCGTGGTCGATCCCGTTGGCGCTGAGCGCGGCAACCATCTGGTCGGCCTCTTCGAGGGTGACCCGCGGGTCGCGCTCACCGTAGATCAGGAGCAACGGCGCCGTGATGCGGTCGGCCACCCGCACCGGCGACCGCTCCCACAGCAGGGCCTCGTCGGTGTCGGGGTCGCCGACGGCGGCGATCAGATAGGCGCGTTCGGCTCCCCAGTACGGCGGGAGGTTTCGCATCAGCGTGACGAGGTTCGCAGGTGCCGTGCCCGCAACCGCGCACGCGAGCAAGCCGGGGTCGAAGGCGGCGGTCACAAGGGTCTCGTAGCCACCGTAGGACGTGCCGAACATGGCGAGGCGGTCCGCGTCGGCGTAACCCCTGTCGACCGCATACGCGATTGCGTCGAGGACGTCGTGGTGCATGGCTCGTCCCCACTCACGGTGGCCCGCTGCGAGGAATTCTTTTCCGTAACCCGTGCTTCCCCGAAAGTTGACGTGCATGACCAGATACCCGCGGTTGGCCAAAAGTTGGCCCCACGGTTCGAAGCCCCATGTATTGCGGTCGGCCGGCCCGCCGTGGACCTTGGCCACGAGCGCGAGGTCCTGGCGCCCGGCACCGGGCGGAAACGTGAGATAGCCGTTGATCTCGAGGCCGTCGCGTGCCGTGAACGAGAACGGCTCCATCCGAGCCGGCTCGTAGGCTCGCAGCGCGGGCTGGTGTTCGAACACGAGTTGGGCGTCGCCCGTCTGGCGGTCATAGAGGTAGTACGCGCCGGGCTGGCGGTCGCCGGTCACCTGGAGCACCCACAGGCGATCGGCATCATCGCGGCTCTCGAGCATGAAGTCGCCCTCGTCGAGCGCCGCTACCGCGTCGAGATCGCGTCGGAGTGCGGGGTCGGCCAGGGCGTAGCTCATGCGATCTTTCGGGATGTAGGCGATCTCGGGTTCGTACGTCGCGGGGTTGTACGTCAGGAAGCGAACGTCGTAGCCCGGGTCGCCGACCACGGTGTCGAGCGCCTTCGTTTCGAGGTCGTAACGCACCACCCGTGCCGCGGGGGCGTCCTTGCTCGTGAGGAAGTACAGCGCCCGGCCGTCGGCCGAGAACCACATCGGAAAGACCGAGAAACTGACTTCGAAGGACTCGTCCTGACTGAACTGAAGAACCGGGCGCCACTCGGCCCCCGCCGCGTCGCGCACGTGCAGCTCGCACCCGCCGCCAGGGAGTTGGGCGACGCCTGCCCGCACATTGAGTTCGGCGTCGACGCCCCACCGGCTGTAGCCCGGGTTTTGTGCCACCAACTCGAGCGCACCGGTGGACAGGGTGAGGTGGTAGGCGTCGTGCACGCTCGGATCACGGTCGTTTATGCCGACGAGGATGGTGTCGGGGAACCGGCGGTCGACGCCCAGCACGAGGGCCTGAACGGCATCGAGGGACGTGAGAGCCCGGGTTTCGCCGCTCGCCACATCGGTGAGGTAGAGCTGGTGGTTCTCGTCGCCCCCGACGTCCTGGGAGTAGATCACGTGCCGGCCGTCAGGCGCCCACCAGTACTCATGGATGCCGCGCACGACGTCAGCGGTGAGCGGACGCGCCTTGGACGCGTCGCCGGCGCTCTCGACCGGAAGAACGAAGATGTTCGCCACCCCGTCCCGCGGCCCGACGAAGGCCAGCGTCGCGCCGTCGGGCGAGACTTTGAGAGCGGAACGCTCCTCGCCGCCGAAGATGACCGAACGCGGGATCAGGGTGACATCGGGAGCCAGCATTGCCGACACCCAACCAAAGATGTGTGGGCTCGGTCAATGCACATTGCGCAGATCCCCCGGCCGGTCCCGTCGTACAGCGGTCCGATCTGGTTCACACCGTTTGTGTTCGCGATTCGCGCCAAGTTTTGCCGACCTCGACGTCGATGTCGTGCGGGAGGCCCAAGACTCGTTCGCCGATGATGTTGCGCTGCACCTCGCTGGTGCCGCCACCAACGGTCAGCGCGGGGGCGAACAGGTAGCCGTAATGCCACTGATCGCGGGTGGCGAGCATGCCGTGCGCGCCCGACAGGTCTTTCGCGATGCCCATGATGTGTTGGCCGTGCTCGTCGGCCAGCGCCTTGCGCACCGACGCCTCGGGGCCCGGCGGCCGTCCTTTGATGACTGCCGACACGGTGCGCAGCCGGATGAGGCGCAAGATCTCGGCCTCGGTGTAAACCGACGCTAGGCGCTGCCGCATGATCGGGTCACGCACGCCGAGGCCACGCGCGTAGTCCAGAAGATCCGACGCAGTCGGCCCCCGGCCCCACAACGCGCCTTCGCCCGACAGCGACACCCGTTCGTTGCCCAGCGTGACCTTGGCCAGCGCCCACCCGCCGTGCTTGGGACCGACGAGGTTTTCCTTCGGGATACGCACGTCGGTGAAGAACACCTCGTTGAACAGGTGCGCGCCGGTCATCTCGATGATCGGGCGCACTTCTATGCCGGCCAGATCCATGGGGCAGACGAAGTACGACACGCCCTCGTGCTTGGGCTGATCGGGGTCGGTGCGGGCGATGAGGATGCCGAACTTGGCGACGTGGCCGAGCGACGTCCAGATCTTCTGGCCGTTCACGATCCACTCGTCGCCGTCTTCGACGGCGCGCGTCGACAGCGCGGCGAGGTCGGAGCCGGCGCCCGGCTCGCTGAAGAGTTGGCACCAGATGTCTTCGCCCGACAACAACTGCGGCAGGTACGTGTCTTTCTGCTCGTCGGTGCCGGCGTATGCGATGGTCGGGCCGGCCCAACCGATGCCGATCGGATTTACCGGACGGTTCACGCCGGCCTTGCGCAGTTCCTCGTCGATGATGATCTGCTCGATCGGATCGGCGTCGAGGCCCCACGGCTTGGGCCAGTGCGGCACCACATATCCGCCTTCGGCCAACGTCTTGCCGTCGGGGGACGGATGCGCGGCCAGCCACTCGCGCACGGCGAGGCGGCGGGGGTCGTCGTCGGCCGGAAGATCGAAGTCCATTACAACGTGCTCCCCGGCCGCACGGGCCGTTGTTTACCGCTCGCTCTCTGGCGTTCGCTCACTCGCATCACTCGTTCACTTAGCCTTCCACTTGGCCAGAACTTCGGCTTCTTTCGCGGCGTCGAGCGGGCCGCGCAACGGCGTGGCCCGGCGAGTGCGGTCCCACGCGAGGGTGTCGCGAACAACCTCGTCGATCGAGCGGAACGTCAACCCGGCATTGACGGCCGCGTCAACCGACACGGCCAACATGCCGGCGTTGTCACTCATGCTCGGCAACCACACCGGCAGTTCGGCCCACGGCCCGACCTCGTGTTCCAGCAGGAACTCTTCGTCGACCCAGACGGGTGTCGCCGAGTTCGGGCCGGCCGCGGCAATGCACGCGTTGACCATCTCCTCGAGCGTCCACGGCGTGTCCGGCCCCGTGCCGTTGAACACACCCGACGTCTTGGCGTCCGCGGCGCTCACCATCCACTCCGACAGGTCACGCACGTCGGCCAACTGCACCGGCATGTCCCTCCAACCAGGCACGATCGCTTCTCCGCCGAGGTCGAAGCGGCGGGGCCAGTAGGTGAACCGGTCAGACGGGTCCCACGGGCCGACGATGAGACCGGGCCGCACGATCATCGCCCGATTGCCGTAGACCGAGCGCACCGCGTTTTCACACAACACCTTCAGCGGGCCATACGTCTCGCCTGTCACCTCGGTGACCGACTCGTCGTCGAGCGACCCGACCGGCGATTGCTCGTCGACGCCGGGCTTGGACACGTCGCTGTAGACAGACACGCTCGACACGAACGTGTAATGCCCGACCCGATCAGCGAGGAGTTCGGCGAGGGGCCGCACATGGCCGGGCACGTAGCCACACGTGTCGATCACGGCGTCCCACTCGCCGGTCTCCAACGCGGACAAGTCGTTGTCACGGTCCACGGCCAGGCGCTCCACACTCGGGAACAGATCGGGATTAGTCTTGCCCCGATTGGCCAGCGTGACCTCGTGTCCACCGGCGAGCGCCGCGTCTACCAAATGCCGGCCCAGGAACATCGTCCCGCCGATCACCAGAAGCTTCATAAGACCGGCACCGTATATTGCTGCCCCATGTCGTCTTGGAACTTTGCTGATGTTTGGGAAGCGGTAGCCCAAAAGCTGCCTGAGGCCACCGCGCAGGTCCAGGGCGACCGCCGCTTCACGTTCAAGGAATTCGATGAGCGAGCCGATGGCATTGGCCAGTGGTTGCTCGACCTCGGCGTGGCCAAGCAGGACAAGGTCGCCCAGTATCTCTATAACGGCCCCGAATACCTCGAGTCGATCTTCGGGATCTGGAAGGCGGGCACGATCCCCGTCAACACGAACTATCGCTACGGCGACGAAGAGCTCGTGTATCTGTGGGACAACGCCGACGCCGTCGCCGTTGTGTTCCACGGCGCGTTCTCGGATCGCATCGCCGGGCTTCGCGATCGCGTACCCAACATCAAGGGCTGGCTCTGGGTGGAGGACGGCTCGGGCGACTGCCCCGAGTGGGCCGACCCCTACGAAGACGCCGCCAGTCTCGGCAAAGGCAGGTGTGCGCCTCCGTGGGGCCGGTCCCCCGACGACTTGTACATGCTCTACACCGGAGGCACGACGGGCATGCCCAAAGGGGTCATGTGGCGTCAGGACGACATCTTCGCAACCCTCAACGTCACCGCGCTCGGCCTGAAGTACCCCGAGGACGGAACCATCGATGACGTGCACGAGCTGCTCGAAACGCCGGGGGCCACCGTGTTGCCAGCCTGCCCACTCATGCACGGCACCGGCGCGTTCACCAGCTTCTCGGCGCTCAACACGGGCGGGTGCGTAGTGACACTGACGCAGCGCACCTATTCGCCCGAAGAACTGCTCTCGGCCATCGAAGCGAACAAGGTCAACGTGATCGCGATCGTCGGCGACGCGTTCGCCAAGCCGATGTTGCGCGCCCTCGACGCCAACGCCGGGCGTTGGGACATCTCGAGCCTGCTCGCCATCATCAGCTCGGGCGTGATGTGGAGCGAGCAGACTAAGCAGGGCCTGCTCAAGCACCACGCCGGCATGTTGTGCGTCGACGCGTTCTCGTCGTCAGAAGCGCTCGGCATGGGCAGTTCGATTTCTTCAGCTGCCGGCGCCGCGCACACCGCGAAATTCACACTGGGCGAGAACGCGATCGTGATCAAGGAGGACGGCTCGCACGTTGAGCCCGGCTCCGGTGACATCGGCATGGTCGCGGTGAAGGGCCGCACGCCGGTCGGCTACTACAAGGATCAGGCCAAAAGCGACGCCACGTTCAAAACGATCGACGGCGCCCGCTATTCGATACCGGGTGACTTCGCGAGCGTGGCCGCGGACGGCACCCTCGAGCTACTCGGCCGCGGTTCGATGTGCATCAACACCGGCGGCGAGAAGGTCTTCCCCGAAGAAATCGAAGAGGCCTTGAAGACCGCGGAGTCGGTGCGCGACGCAGTGGCGGTGGGCGTGCCCGACGAGAAGTTCGGTCAGGCCATCGTCGCCATGGTCGAGTTGGCCCCCGGCGCCATCCTCGACGAGAGCGAAGTCATTGCCCACGTCAAGACGAAGCTGGCGTCGTTCAAAGCACCCAAGCGGGTGCTGCAAGTAGAAACGATCGGCCGGGCCGCGAACGGCAAGGTCGACTACAAGCGCCTAACCGCCGAAGCAGAATCCCGCGTCGGTTAGCCATTTCCCGGGCGGGCACCCCGCAGGCCCGCCCTCCTCCGCAACATGGGG
>JACCXE010000156.1 GCA_013697265.1 Actinomycetota bacterium
ATGAACCGTGAGAGCTACTACCCCGAGATCATCATCACGGGTACCGCGCTCACCGACGCCGACATCGTGGGCCAGCTCTTCGACCAGGAAGCGGCCAAGCACATGTTCGGCGTCAGTTCCCTCGAAGAGCCGGTTCCGCCGACCCAGACGATCGCCTACGAGGCGTATAAGACGGTTCGTCCGGGCGACGAGCCCGCGTTCTCCGTAGACCTCATCTACTTCCAGATGCAGATGATGGCCATCGGCATTCAGATGGCAGGGCCCAACCTGACACCCAAGAACTTCGAGAAGGGCATGTTCGCCTACCCGGGCCGTCTTGGCCCGATCGGGTTCTGGGGCATGAAGCCGCATGACTACACCGCGGCCGACGACGTCCGCGAGATCTTCTGGGACCCCAACGCCAACTCGAACTACAACGGCAAAAAGGGCGCCTACGTCGACCCGCAAAAGGGCACCCGTTGGCTGCCGGGCCAGATTCCGGCTGGTGACCCCAAGATCCCAGTGCGGTGAGTCGCCTCGTCGCACCAATCCAAGATCTTTACGAACGCATCCCGGAAAAACGACGCGGGCTCGCCCTCGTCGGCCTGATCGCCGTCGGGTACTTCGTATCGCTGGCGCTGCCCGGCATCGGCAGCTTCGTCGACGACAAGATGCCCTACGAAGTCGTCGTTATCGGCCTTATCACTGGCACGGTTACGTCGTTGCTGGCCATCGGCCTCATCCTGATCTACCGGGCCAACCGGTTCATCAACTTCGCCTACGGCACGATGGGCTCGTCGGTCGGTGTGATGGCGATAGCGCTGTACAAGGAACATCACTGGTCGTACTTCGTGATCGTGCCGCTGGCGGTGGTCGCCGGCGTGGTGAACGGCGCGCTCATCGAGGTGCTGGTGATCCGTCGCTTCGCCAACAGTTCTCGGCTCATCCTCACCGTCGCCTCGATCGGCTTGGCGCAGTTCTTGGGCGGCCTCGAATTCCTCGGCGCCAAGGCGTTGGGCTTCCTCTCGCTCACCGGTGGCTTCAAGGTGCCGCTGAACGCCCAGATCCAAATCGGCGCCAAGACCCTTGCCGGCGACGAAATCCTGATCATGCTGGTAGTGCCGTTTGTGATCCTCGGCCTCGCGTATTTCTTACTGCGCACCGATGCAGGAGTAGCGGTGCGCGCCGCGGCCGAGAACGCCGACCGCGCCCTGTTGCTCGGCATCCCTGTTCGACGGCTCGCCACCATCGTGTGGATGCTCGCCGGCGGGCTCTCGGCTTTGACCTACGTGCTCAAAGCGCCGTTCTCGGGTGTCGTGCCTGGCATCGCGAATGGCCCGACCGTGCTGCTGCCGGGCTTGGCCGCGGCCGTCGTCGCCCGCATGGAATCGCTGCCGGTCGCGTTCGCCGCCGGCTTGGCGCTCGGCGTCGTCGAGCAGACCGTGCGTTGGAACAGCCCGGGCTCGCCCTCGTTCGTCAACGTCGCTTATCTGGTCGTGATCTTGGGCGCACTCTTGCTGCAAAAGGGGCGCCTGAGTCGCGCGATCGACAACGTCACGTCGTCGTGGTCGTCGAGCTCAGTAGTCAAGCCGATCCCGGTCGAGCTCCGCAGGTTCCCAGAAGTTCGCTACGTCAAGGCGCTGTTGATCGTGATCGTCGCCGCGTTGTTCATCGTCGTTCCGAGCGGCTGGACTTCTAGCCAGCAACTGCTGGCCGCGTTCGCGATGGTGTGGGCGATGGTTGCGGTCTCCCTCGTCGTGCTCACGGGTTGGGGCGGCCACATATCGCTCGGCCAATTCGGCCTCGTCGGTGTCGGAGGTATCGCGGCTGGCAACGTGATCTCCAAGATGAACGGCGACTTTTTCCTGGCGTTGTTCCTGGCCGGGCTCGCCGGTGTCGCCGCCGCACTGTTGGTCGGTCTGCCGGCACTGCGCATCAAGGGGTTGTTCCTCGCGGTGACCACGTTGGCCTTCGCGATCGCGTTAGACGAGTACTTCTTCAACACGAACCGGTTCGGCTCGATCCTGCCCGACAATGTCGAGCGACCACTTTTGTTCCAACGGTTCAATCTCGAGGACAACTACGCGATGTATGTGACGTGTCTGGCGTTCCTCGGCCTATCGATACTCGCATCGCTCGGCGTGCGAAAAGCCCGCAGCGGACGCGTGGTGATCGCGACGCGGGACAATCAGCGCGCGGCCGACGCAGCCGCGGTGAACACCACGATGGTCAAGCTGTCCGCGTTTATTCTCGCCGGCTTCATCGCCGGCGTCGCCGGTGGGCTGCACGTGCAAATTCAGCACGCCTTGGCCCAGCACACCTACAGCCCGGCCGACTCGATCACCGTGTTTTCCACCGCGGTGATCGGTGGGCTCGGTTCAATCAGCGGGGCCATCGCCGGCGTGCTGCTGTTCCGCTGGCTCGAAACCATCACGGCGCTCGGCGACCTGCGCCTGTTGCTCACCGGTACCGGCCTGCTCGTGGTGCTTTACGCACTGCCGGGCGGTTTCGGCCAGCTCTTCATCAGCGTGCGCGACAGGTACCTGCGATGGGTCGCCAACCGGCGCGGCATCCTCGTGCCGAGCCTTGTGGCGGACAAACGCGGTGGGGTCGAGAACAGTGTTGGCCTGTTGCAGGGCGCGTTGACCGATGAGGTGTCCGACGAACCGGGCCTCGAACTCGTGGGGGCGGTGGAAAAGTGAGTCGGAAGAAGGGCAATCAGGCGCCTGACCAGCTGAACGACGACGGCGCGCTGCTCACCTGCACTGGTATCGACATGGCCTACGGGCCGGTGCAGATCCTGTTCGACGTCGACTTCACGGTTCGCGAAAACGAGATCGTCGCGCTTCTCGGCACCAACGGCGCCGGTAAGTCGACGCTGCTCAAGGGCGTCTGCGGGCTGGTGAAGCCGACCGCGGGCACGGTGATGTTCGCGGGCGAAGACGTCACGTCGCTTAGCGCAGACGTCACAACGCATCGGGGTATCTCGCTGATGCCGGGTGGCAAGGGCGTGTTCCCGACGTTGAGCGTCACCGAGAACCTGCGCCTCGCGGCATGGATGATTCGTGACGATCAAGAACGCGTCGACGCCGCGCGCACAGAAGTGCAGACGCTGTTCCCGATTCTCGAACGACGTCAAACCCAGCTTGCGGGCGACCTATCCGGCGGCGAGCAGCAGATGTTGGCGCTGGGCTCCGCGTTGATGACTCGTCCTCGGCTGCTCATGATCGACGAGTTGTCGCTCGGCTTGGCGCCGACCATCGTGGCTCAGTTGCTCGAGGTCGTGAAGGAGATCCACGCCCGCGGTACCACGATCGTGTTGGTCGAGCAGTCGGTCAACGTGGCGTTGAACCTGGCCGAGCGGGCCGTGTTCATGGAGAAGGGCGAGGTGCGATTCGAAGGCCCGACTCAGGACCTGCTCGACCGTCCCGACGTGCTGCGCTCGGTGTTCATCGCCGGCGCGAATGCGGCAGGCGGCGATGGCAAGTCGACCAACGGCGCGGCCAAGAAGGCCGAGAAGCGCACGGCTCCTAACGCCGAAGCGCCGGTGCTGCTCGAAACCATCGCGCTGCTGAAACGCTTCGGCGGTATCACCGCTGTCGACAACGTCGACCTCGAGTTGCGCGAGGGCGAGATCCTCGGCCTGATCGGTCACAACGGCGCGGGCAAGACCACGCTGATGGACTGCATCTCGGGGTTCAACACGCTCGAAGGCGGCCGCATCATCCTGCAAGACGAGGACATCACCGAGGCCGCGCCGCACGAACGGGCGCTGGCCGGCTTGGGCCGCTCCTTCCAGGACGCGCTGCTGTTCCCGTCGTTGACTGTGGCCGAAACGATCTCGGTCGCCCTTGAGCGCCATCTCGAGTCGAAGGACCTGATCGCCGCTGCCTTCCAGCTACCGGCGTCCTACGAGTCCGAGGTCGAGGTGGAGGAAAAGGTCGAAGAGCTCATCACGTTGATGGGCCTCGGCGCCTTTCGGGAAAAGCTCACCGGCGAACTGTCGACCGGTTCGCGGCGCATCGTCGACCTCGCCTGCATTCTGGCCCAGGAGCCCTCGGTCCTCATGCTTGACGAACCCTCGGGCGGCGTCGCTCAGAAGGAAACCGAGGCGTTGGCGCCGCTGCTGTTGCGCGTGCGCGAGCACACGGGCTGCGCCATTCTCGTGATCGAACACGACATGCCGTTGCTGCGCACGATTTGTGACCGCATGGTCGCGTTGGAACTCGGCGGCGTGATCGCGGAAGGAACGCCGTCGTATGTGCTCGAGCACCCCAAGGTGATCGAGAGCTACCTGGGTACCGACGACACCGCGATCAACCGGTCCGGCGCGGCCGAGAGCAAGCCGAAAGCGAAGAAGCGCGTGGTCAAGAAGAAGGCCAGCGCCTCGCGCTAACTTCATTCCCGGGCGGGCACCCCGCAGGCCCGCCCTCCTCCGCAACGTGGGGCCCCTCGCTTCGCTCGCCCCGCGGCGGCCGTACGCGCTACTTGCGGACGGTTAGCTGGAGTTCGAGGGCGTTGTAGCTCGAGTACGGGTGACGGTCTGGGCTGTCGGGGCCTGACCAGGCGCTGACGTCGATCGTCTTTTTGCCCGACGCGTTGTAGGTGTGCGTGTAGGTCATCGTGACGCGTCCACGCTCGGGAGTGGGCGTGGGCTTGGGCTCGGAGGGCACGGCCACCGTGTCGCGACAAAGGCTGCCTGAGTTGCCGTCCCACGTAACGTAAATATCGCAGTCCCCGGTACCGATCTTGGCGTCGGGATCCTCGGCCAGCACGTTGAGCGTCACCACCTGGCCGACCTTGGGCGTCAGGTCGTCGACGCGCACCTACCGGTTTGAGTCGGCAGACTGAGCCCATGGCAACCGCTGCGGAGAAGGTACTGGCCAAAGTTCGCGCAGTTTGTATGGACTTGCCCGAGGTGACCGAACGCCCGAGTCACGGCGCACCGACGTGGTTCATTCGCGACAAGAAGACGTTTGTGATGTTCCACGACGACCATCACGGTGACGGCATCCTCGGGATCTGGGCCGCCGCGGCGGCTGGCGCGCAGGAAGCGTTGATCCGCTCCGATCCATCGCGCTACTACCGCCCCGCGTACGTCGGCCACCGCGGTTGGGTCGGCATGCGGCTCGAAGGCAAGGTCGACTGGGGCGAGGTGGAGTCCGTGATCGAGGATGCCTACCGAACCGTCGCCCCCAAGCCGCTCGTGGCCCAGTTGGACCGCCTCGTCGCCGGCAAGGAGTAACCGCTTCGAACCGGCGAGCTCGTGCTCAGTCGTGTTCGTAGGCCTCGGCCAACCAGCCCCGGACGTCGTCGGTCACGTCGCTCGGCAGCTTGAGCCGGGCGACGTAGTAGCTGCGGTTGGGGCCGGGCCACGTCTTCGTGATGAGCGGATGCTCGAACGTGCGTGGCAGCTTGAACGACAGGTTCGACCATTTCGTGAGCGGTCGGAGTTCTGCGAAGGTCGTCTTCTTCTTGAAGAACACACCGACCTGCACAAACTCCACACGAACGTCCGGGCCGAGCGCGGTGACGAACCCGTGCACTTCGTCGAAAATCGGTCGTTCGAAGTCGGGGCCCGTCGCGAAGTACTCGTCGAGCGTCATCGCCGGCGCGCAGGTGTGGCCCTGGTTCGCTTTGCCGAACGTGCGCCTGCACTCGGGGCACGTCCACACCGCCATCCATGGAGTGTTACGCGTAGCGTCGGGTCGATGTTCGATCTCGACGCCGACGAACGCCGCGTGCTCGGCACGCTCATCGAGAAACAGTTGGCGACGCCGCAGTACTACCCGCTAACGCTGAGCGCTCTGGTGCAAGCCTGCAACCAGTCCACGTCTCGCGATCCGGTGACGAACTACTCCGAGTCCGACGTCCGGTCCACCTTGCAGCGGCTCAAGGACAAGGAGCTGATTCGCACGGTGCTCCCGTCGCACGGCCGGTCCGTCGACCGATACGGCCACCGCCTAAACGAGCACGTCACGCTGATCCAGGAGGAGATCGCGCTGCTCGGCGTGCTAATGCTGCGGGGCCCCCAAACCGAGGCCGAACTCAAGAGTCGCACCGAGCGCCTGGCCCCGTGGGAGGCGCCCGATACTCCGGCGTCGGTCCTCGATCGCCTTGTCCACAAACCCGAGCCGCTGGCCCGCAACATCGGCCGTGGCCGCGGCCGCCACGACCGTTGGGTCGACCTTCTCGGCGATATTGAACCCACCTTCACCGAACCCGTAGTCACTTCTGGGCGCGGAGCGCCCAAAAGTGACGACCGGTTGGGTGATTTGGAGGCGCGGGTCGCGAAACTCGAGGCCGAAATAGCGGAATTACGTGAACAGCTCGGCGGGTAGCCTCGGCTTATGACCGAGACTTACGGACGCCG
>JACCXE010000177.1 GCA_013697265.1 Actinomycetota bacterium
GACGACTACAGCCGCGGTGCGCGCGACGTTCGCGCGCGCCGTCGAACTCGACCTGGCCGGCGGGATTCACGATGCCCTAATCGCCCAGACTTGCGTGCTGCACGGAGTCGAGCTTGTAACGCTTGACCGAGGTCAACACCGCGTCGCGCTGGCGCTCGGAGCCGCGAGCACCTACCTCCTCGCCTAGTGGTGTTTGCTTCCGGTTCAGCGAGCGGGCAGGCTGACCGCGTGGAGTTGACGGCTGAAGATCGAGCGTTGCTGGCGTTCGAGTGTGCATGGTGGATTGAGCCCGGTCCCAAGACCGACCGCATCCGCGCCGATCTCGGCATCTCGTCGTCGACCTATTACAAGCGCCTCAACGAGTTGATCGACACCCGTGCCGCCCTCGAATGCGATCCGTTGCTCGTGCGCCGGCTCCGGCGTCGGCGTCACCTCGACGACGGGCTCGGCGCGCCGGCGAGCGGGGGGCCTGACCACTAATGGCTAAAGCAGCAGGGGGCACCGTGCACGTCGGGAAGGCCGCCGCCATCATCGTGGTGGGCTTGGTGTTGGCTGTCATCGTGCTGCGCACCGACGGCAGCGGAGGCGACGTGCCTGTGTCGGCCGGCACCGGGGTGGAGATTTCGGTCACGACCACGACGCAGCGTCGCAGCGCCGTGTCCACCGCCACCACTGTGGCCTTGCGCGATCCCGCCACCGTGAAGGTGATCGCGATCAACGGCACCAAGACCGCCGGTCAGGGCGGCAAGGCCACCACCAAGCTCCAGGACGCGAGCTACAACGCGATCGCGCCCGGCAATGCCACCGCTGCGGTGCGCGCGACGAACCCGGCCAGCGTGATTTATGTCGTTACGGCTGGCTACGAACGCGAAGCGGCAGCGGTAGCCGCGTTGTTCGGGCTACCGCCCACCGCGGTGCGGGCCCTGCCCACGCCCTCGCCGTCGTCCGACATCAAGGGCGACGTGAACATCGCCGTGCTTATCGGCTCCGGCGTCACCCTCTAGCGGCGAGGTCGGCCCGCAGGGCGACCAGCACGGCCATCGCGTCATCGGGCCCGTTGAGCACCACGTCAGCGGCGTCGGCCATCTGCTGGGGTCCCTCGTGGCTGGCCACGTAGAAGGCGGCGCTCGGCGTGTCGCGGTGCCGGCGCATCGCAAAGACCGCTGGTAGGTCCACGAGGTCGTCGCCGAAGAACGCGACCGCGCCTGGGTGGTGTTCCTCGATGAGTTCGTCCATGGCGTGGCCCTTGTCGAGATCGACCGGAGGTCGCAGTTCCATGGCGAAGCGCCCGGGGTGGGCGACGAGGCCGGTCTCGGCGACGGACTGGGCGACAAACGAGCGGATCCAGTCCTGGGCCTCAGGTGCAGTGCGCCAGTGGATCGCGAGGCCGAGCCCTTTCGGTTCAACGATCACGCCTTCGGGTGCGACCGCGATCACGTTCGTGTGGACTTCGTCGATCACGTCTCGCCAGGGCGCGGCGTCGCGGTGAGGCACGATCACGCCGTCACGCAGGCGCTCGTGGCCGTGCAGCCCGATGAACTCGACGCCGTGCTCGGCGAGCGGCGACATACGGGCGACGAGCCACTCCACCGGGCGGCCCGTGATGAAGGCCACGCGCAGGTAAGAGGTCAGGTCGGTGAGCACGTCGATCACGCCTTCGATCGCGACAGCGTCGTCGGGGTGGTCGACGATGTGAGAGATCGTGCCGTCGAAGTCCAACACCAACAACGCGTTCGGGGCATTGGCCACGACGGGGGCGAGTGGGGCGGACATCTGCATCGGTCTCGCTAGCTTTCCATGTGATGTCCGTAGGTCTTCACAGCCGGTTCGGTCGCGCCGTTGGCGCTGTCCTCGCGATCGCAGCGCTCGTCGGCGCGGCGTGTGAAGACCCGGCGATCCGGCTCAGCTATCGGCCGGCCGTCGGCACGCGTACGTCGTACGAACTGCGGGTAAACACGTCATCGCTGACCCGGCTCGACGGCGAGCCGCGCCAGAGCCGCGACGACTCGTTCGTGTTGCGCTCGGACCAGCGCGTGCGTAGCGCTCGGCCCGGCGACGACGCCCAGGTCACGGTTCGGCTTTCTGGCGAGGGCCAGACCCCGCGTGACTTCGTGGTCCGCCTCGACCGCGCCGGCCAGTTAGCCACGGTCGAAACCGTCCAGGGTGTGCCCAACGCGTCGCTCGGCAACCTCGGTATCAGCGAGTTGCTGCCGTCGGCCGCGGGCGCCCTGCCACAGTACGCGCTGCGGCCCGGCGATCGTTGGCGCATCAGTCAACGGTTGCGCATCGGGGGCGCGCCTGCCGGCCGCCTCGTGGGCTGGGGCCGTTTGGCCAGCCTCGGCGTGTCGGGCGGCACGAAACAAGCGATGGTCGACACCGAGGTCGCGCTGCCGGTTGACCGCACGACCACGGGCGACGCCGGTGGCACGATCCGGCTCGAGGGCGCGGTGCGCACGGTGATGCACGTCACCCAGCGGGTGAACGATGGCGTGGTGTTGGGGGCCCGGGCCCGCAGCGTGGGCCGTTACAAGGTGACGCTGTCGCCGCCGACGATCGACGGCGGCCCGGCGGTGAACGGCACGCTGACCGTGATCGTCAGTTCGACGACCAAGGCTCGGTAGCCGCGTCGAGCTGAAGCTGGAGCCAGCTCTCCGGTGTGCGGGCCGTGGCCACCGCGCGCAGTTTTTCTGCTCGTTCTTTCCGGTCGGCCTCGTCAAGGGTCAGGGCGTGGTGCAGCGCTTCGGCCGTGCCGACAACGTCGAAGGGGTTCACCACGATCGCGCCCGCCGGGCCCAACTCGTCCCACGCACCCGCTTCGCGTGACAGCACGAGCGGCGCGTCCTTCTCGTTGATGGCCGGGCCTTCGTAGGCGACAAGATTGAGCCCGTCTCGGATCGGGTTGACCAACAGCACATCGGCGCGGCGCAGGGCCGCGACCGAACGGGGGAAGTCGTCGGTCGTCTCGAGGACGATCGGCTTCCACTGAGCGGTACCGAACACGTCGTTGATTGCGCTCGCAGTTGTCTCCACCTCGGCGTGAAGGTTCTTGTATTCGTCGAGGGTCTCGCGGCTCGGGTAACAGAGCGCGACCAGACAAAGCCGCTCACGCCACTCCGGATACCGCTCGAGCAGCGTGCGATAGGCCCAGAAGCCGCGCAAAAGGTTCTTCGACGGCTCGATGCGGTCGACCCGAACGATGCACTTGCAAGCGCCGATCTCGTGGTCGAGCGTTGCCGCCTCGGCCGCGCACAGCTCGCCTGCGGCCACCGCGGCCACCTCGTCATGGTCCGCGGCGGCCGGCGCGATGAACGTGCGCGGGATGGGC
>JACCXE010000182.1 GCA_013697265.1 Actinomycetota bacterium
CGCCGGCGGTTGCGGCGCCGGTTGCCTCGCCGCCGACCGCCTTGGCGGCGACGCACGTGCCCGAGGGCGCACCGACCAGCGGCATCATCTGGGGCAGCGCCCAGTGGAGGCCCGCCTCGAAGTACGGCCAGTCGTGGTAGCCGGGGTGGAAGTCGCTGCGGTACGGCACTCCGGCCGCGTCCAACGCGCGCGTGAAGCTGAGGTTGGCCTGGAAGATGAGGTGCTCGGTCGCGTAATTCGGCGCCTTCGACGGGTCGTCGCCCGCCGCGCCGGTGGGCGCGCCGATGCCGGAGTAGAGGAACAGGTTCGTGCCCTTTAGCTGCGCGGCGAGGTCCGTCGGGTTGTGGGCGCGCCACACTTCCTCGTCGGCGAACTGATCGCCCCACACGCGATCGTCGGGCGTGCCGAGTCGCTCGTGGAGCGTTTCGAAGAACGGACCCGACGCCGGATACGCGTACATCGTGTCGACGATGCCCGAGAACGCGGCGGCCACCTTGAACAGCCCCGGGTGCCGCGCCGCGTAGCTCATCGCGCCGAAGCCGCCCATCGAGGAGCCTGCAATCATGCGGTGCCCGTTGCCCAGCGTGCGATAGGTCGCGTCGACCCAGGGGAGCACCGTGTTGAGGTGGAAGCCCTCGTACTGGCGCGACCCGTCGACCCAGTCGGAATACCAGCCCGCGTTGGGCGTGTTGCCGCCGTCGGGCATCACGATGATCACGGGAAACTGGCGGCTGAACTCAACCAGGTCGGACTTCGTCGTCCAGTCCTGCCACGAATCGCCCACGCCGTGCAGCAGGTAGAGCACCGGGTAGCGACGGCACGGATCGGCGTCGTAGTCCGCGGGCAACAGCACCCGCACGTGGTTGTCGGGCACCGCGATGCCGCTCGGCACCGGCACGGTCACGTCGACGGCCTGGGCGCCGGGCGCACTCGCGACCGAAACGACCAACAGCAACACTGTCGCCACGATCGCCCGAACCCGCATCACCGGAATTTAGGCGCCGCACGTCGGGTTGCTAACGAGGCGTCAAAAACGCAAGACTTGACCGCTCAGTCAAGTTCTGACAAAAAACCGTTTCAGGAGGCTGTTATGCCCAACGCCGTTATCGTCGACGCCGTCCGCTCCGCGGGGGGCAAGCGAAATGGACGACTGTCGGGTTGGCACCCCACCGACCTCGCCGCTGAAGTGCTCAAGGCGCTCGCCGAGCGCAGCAAGCTCGACCCCGCGCTCGTAGACGACGTAATCATGGGTTGCGTCATGCAGGTCGGTAATCAGGGTCTGAACATCGGCCGTAACGCAGTGCTCGGTGCCGGATGGCCCGAGTCGGTGCCCGCCACCACGATCGATCGCCAGTGCGGCTCGTCGCAGCAGTCCGCGCACTTCGCCGCACAGGGCGTGATGTCCGGCGCGTACGACATCGTCGTCGCCGCCGGTGTCGAGGTCATGTCCACCACCCCGATGGGTGCGTCGATGACGCCCGGTTCGGTGCCCTTCGGTCCGACCGTGTTCGCTCGCTACGCGCCCGCCGGTGGCCTCGTGCCCCAGGGCATCGGCGCCGACATGATCGCCGACAAGTGGGGCATCAGCCGTGAGGAACTCGACGCCTTCGGCGCCGAGAGCCAGCAGCGGGCCGAGCGCGCCGCCGACGAAGGTCGCTTCGACAACGAAATCGTGGGCGTCGACGCCAAGGTGCTCGACCGCGAGACCGGCAAGGTCAACGACCTGGGCGAGAAGCACGTGCGTGACGAGGGCATTCGCCCCGGCACCACCGCCGAGTCGCTGAGCGCGCTCAAGCCGGCGTTCAGCCCCGAGGGCAAGATCACCGCTGGCAACTCGAGCCAGATCTCCGACGGTGCGTCCGCCGCGCTCATCATGAGCGAAGAGAAGGCGACCGAGCTCGGCCTCAAGGCCCGCGCCAAGTTCCACACGTTCGCCCTCGCCGGCGTCGACCCGATCACCATGCTCACCGGCCCCATCCCGGCCACCGAGAAGGTCATCGCCCGCTCGGGCCTGTCCATCGACGACATCGACCTGTTCGAGATCAACGAAGCCTTCGCCTCGGTGCCCCTCGCCTGGTTCAAGGAGTTCCCGTCGGTCGACCCGGCCAAGGTGAACCCCAACGGCGGCGCCATTGCGCTCGGCCACCCGCTCGGCTGCTCGGGCACCAAGCTCCTCGCCACCCTGCTCAACGAGCTCGAGCGCACCAACGGCCGCTACGGCCTGCTCACGATGTGCGAAGGCGGCGGCATGGCCAACGCCACCATCATCGAACGCATGTAGGCGTGATTTTTCGGCTGGCGATCGCGCTGCTCATCGCTGTCGTGGTCTACCGAACCGGGATTTGGGCCCTGCGCACGTTCGGCCAAGTGCCGCCGCCGCCGCCGCCACCAGGCGAAATGCGCTCGATCAAGGTGAAATACCGGTGCGGACTGTGTGGGGTGGAAGCGCGCATGACCTTGGCGCCCACCGAGTCACCC
Organism: Actinomycetota bacterium; assembly: GCA_013697265.1. Lineage (GTDB taxonomy): Bacteria > Actinomycetota > Acidimicrobiia > Acidimicrobiales > JACCXE01 > JACCXE01. The sequence continues at coordinate 2,479 of JACCXE010000182.1, forward strand.
GAACCGCCCCGCCACTGCATGGAAGACATGGATCTCGTCAAGAGCAGCGAAGACTGAAGGCGACCTTTTCCCCATCATGGGGAGAAGTCTGGGGAGAACTACAACGATGTAAGTAATACGTCCCCTGGCGTTTACTTCGTGGCTATCGAGCGGAAAGGTCAGTGATAGCGGGTGGCGGTAACGAACCCGCCTGTGATTAGGCCGAGGCCGATCAGCAGATAGGTGTTCTTCGCCCCACCGGGCAAAACACCCAGATAGTTCGTGACGATCATGAGCATGCCCACGCCGAGCAGCGTGAACATCAAGACGGGCACCCAGCGGGGGCTGACCTTGTACTCCTTGGGGACCGGTGGCGTGTAGCGACCCGACGACGGCATCGAACCCTTGGGGGTGACACGCTTCGACCCCGGGGCTGCGCCTTTCGCCGTCACGCGCCCGGTCGGCCGGTCTCCACTCGCCATGAGAGCAGCGTACCGTTCCCACCATGCGATTCAGGCTCCGCCCCCTGGTCGCGGTCGCGTGTGTGGCGATCGGGTTCTTGGCCATGACGGCGGCCCGGTCGCATCCGGCCAGTCCGGAAGCCCGCCTGCCCCGTCAATACCGCCTCGCCGCGTTGATCGAACGCCAGCAGCGCACGGCCAAGGAGTTGCGCACCGAGGCAGAGAAGCTGCGGGCCACGGTCGCCGACGCATCGCTCGGCCCCGACAAAGACGCGGCCACTGCGCTCCTGCAGCAGCTGCGCTCGGCCCAGTTGCTGGCGGGGCTCACCGCGCTGAGCGGCCCTGGCATACGCGTGGAACTTGCCGACTCGTCGTTGTCGGACTCGCCCAGCGGCGACATCAACGATCTGGTCATCCACTCGGGCGACGTGCAGGCCACCGTGAACGCGCTGTGGCGCAGCGGGGCCGAGGCGATGTCGATCAATGGGCAACGTCTCGTGGGCACCAGCGCTGTGCTGTGCGTCGGCAACACGTTGTTGCTCAACGGCACCGTGCACTCTCCGCCGTACGTGGTCAGCGCTCTTGGCGCCGACCGCAACAAGTTCGAAGCCGACGAGTTGATGCAGCGACTCAAAGAAGACGCCAAGACGTTTGGGCTGAAGTTGTCGATCCGCAGCATCAACGAGGTGCGTGTAGCGGCCTACGACGGGTCAACCGCACCGAAATACGCGCGCCCCACATAACGAGAAGTGACGCCGGCTACGTAAGCTTCCCCGATGGGAGCGGACGTTGTCGTCATCGACAACTACGACAGCTTCGTCTACAACCTCGTGCAGTACCTCGGTGAGTTGGGCGCAGAGCCGACCGTGTTTCGCCACGACGAGATCACCGTCGCCGAACTCGCGGCTCGCAAGCCCGCTGGCATCTTGATCTCACCCGGCCCCGGCACACCCGATGAAGCCGGCATCTCGAACGCCGTGATCGAACAGCTAGGCCCGACCACTCCACTGCTGGGCGTGTGCCTCGGCCACCAGTGCATCGGTCAGGTTTTTGGCGGACAGATCGTGCGCGCCCC
>JACCXE010000183.1 GCA_013697265.1 Actinomycetota bacterium
GGCCGAGATCGCGAATGGGAGGTGGGTCGCCGAGGAGACTGACGGCAAGAACAACAAGATCGTCGACGTCGAGGTACTCGAAGTCGGCACTCACCGTCCGAGACGGTTGAGGGCCTCTGCGTGGGCCGTCATGACCCGTTCGGCCGAGGCCAAGACCCGGTCACGGTGATCCTCAAGGCCCACGTAATCGCGGATGGCGCGTCGCGCGAGTTCCTGCATCGAAATGCCTTCGGCGGCGGCTCGGTTACGAAGGAGTTCCTGCTCGTCGTCGGTCAGCCGGAGCGTCATCGCCATCCCGCGATGGTATCAGGCTGATACCACTCGTGGACACTGGGAGCTGCGAGCCCTGAGGCCAGGATCGGAGAGGCACAGCGTCAGGGCTCGTCGGCCTCCAGCTCAAACAACACCTCTCGCAGCTGCTGGGTGAAGCCCGAGAGCTGGTCGGTAGCCGTCGTATGGAGAATCGCCAAATCGATAGACCAGTAGCCGTGGACGATCCGGTTCCGCAGCTGCGAGGGCCGAGCCCACTCGACAGCCGGGAACCGCTCCTTGACGGCGTCATCGAGCTGAGCAGCCGCTTCGCCCAGCACGGTGAAGTTCCAAAGCAGCGCGTCTCGGCGCTGACGGTCACCGTCGAGGGCACTGACGTCGGTGTCGGCGACGAGCGCCCGGGCCTGCTCGGCCGCCTCGATCATCTCGGCGAGCAGAACGAGCTCACGCCGCATAGAGCAACTGCGCGTCCGCGAGCACCGACTCCCGCAGCCGATCGTTCAGCGCCGCTCGCGACACGAGGTCGACCCGCCGGCCGAGCACCGAGGCGAGCTCCTCGGCCAGCGTCTCGATCTCCCACCCGAGCCGAGCATTCGGCGCCAGGTCGTAGAGGAGGTCGATGTCGCTGTCCGCGGTGGCATCTCCGCGACCCATCGACCCGAACACGTCGAGCCGCGCGACGCCGTAGCGCTCGCACACCTCGCGCAGGCGCTCGTTGTCGATGGTGAGCACGATCGCGGGCATCGCCCAAGAGTACGGCGAACCGCCCGGCGGGGGATGCCGAAGTTCGCGCGCAGGCCAACCAGTAACGCGTTCGCGGCGTGAGCGGGAGCGAGCTGACGCTCTCTTCATCTGGATCGAGCAGCCGGGCCGGTCGCCGCGGCGGCTCGACGTCTATTGCGCGAAGCGAGCTACCGGCGAAGGCCGTCGTGCTCTTATCGAACGGCAACGAGGTTGGCGTCAGCGAGGTCCGACTCGCCGGTCCATCGGTAGGCAACCAGGTGCCCGCCTCCCGCGATGCTCCAATCCAGGCAGGCTGCTCGGGCGTTGTCGATCGACGGGGTCGAACCGCTGCGCCAGTAGTGCCCGTAGAGAACAGGTCGATCAACGGCGCGGTTACTGACGATGGAATCCACGGGTTCGTCGTCGGGTAACGGGGGGAAGGGTTCGCCCGATTCTGTCGTCGCATCGCCGGGGATCAGCGCGGCACTCGCCAGCGTGGTGGCGCTCGGGTCCCACCACCGCTGCCGGGCTCGATCCCTCACGTGGCCGTCCTTGTCGACGTAGCTGTGCCCGTCGAGGTCGATCTCGGGGCCCTTCAGCAAGATCTCCACTGCGTCGTAGATCGCGGTGCCTCGGCTGGCGGTGACTGCCTCGCGCGTCAACGCTGCCGAACCGAGGTCGTCCATGCTCGGTTCGTGCCAGCACGCGTGCACCACGCGCAGCCCGGGCAAGTCGAGCCACATCGGCAGGCTCTCGAACCACTCGATCCACGAACGATGCTGCTCGGAGTCTTCGCCGACGGCGCCCAAGAAGGCGGCGTGCTGGTGACGGTTCTTCTCGGTGTGCGGCCGGCACCACTCGCCGACGTCGTTGCGGGTCGCCCACGCCACCGCGTTGAACTCGTGGTTGCCCAGCACGATCTGCGCGGAGCCGGCATCGACCATGGCGCGCGCGATCTGCAACGTGCGGAGCTGACCGGGGCCCCGGTCGATGAGGTCGCTGAGGAAAACGGCGGTGCGTTCGGGGTGTCGATACGCGCCGTCGATCTCGCGGTAGCCCATGGCACCGAGTAGTCGTTCCAGCGCGTCGGCGTAGCCGTGCACATCGCCGATTACGTCGTAGCCGCTCATTGTCCAGCCAGTCTCGCGAAGTCACGAATGACCTGCAGGTCGTGGCTGCGGTTACGCCGTCCGACGAGCACGAACGTAGTCGTCGCGGTCGAGGAGTTGGACGAGCCCGAAGCCGGCGACGTACTGCCCGCGCACCAGGCGACGAAGCTCAATCGGTGAGGTGCGTGCGCGGACTTCGAGTGAAAACTCGGCTTCGCGGGCATTCACTCGACTCTTCGTTATCCGGTGCGAGCGCGTGGTTCGTCGGTCGCAGTTGCCGGCGGTTCGAATGTCCATTCGCCGTCTTCGTTCTTGCTGAGCACCCATCCGTAACGGGTTTTGAGTTCGTGGTGGATCGGGCAGAGGTGGTTCAAGTTGTCGAACGAGGTGCGTTTCGATTCGGCGTAGCCCTCGAGGTGGTCGCGTTCGAGCCGGAACGTGCGGTTGCAGCCCGGTGCAACGCATTTGGCTTGCATGAATTGCAACGACTTTCGGAGAGCGACGGGCACGTAGCGGTCGATGCGCACGATCTTCAATACGTCTTGGCCGCGCGTGAGTAGCGCGTCGATGATGCAGTCGTTCTCGGCCATCAACGCTTCGACTTCGGCGACGGTCAGCTCGCCGCTGCCCGGTGCGTCGCAGATCTCGTCGCCCTGAACCCGGCCCCGGCGTAGGGCGGCAAGATCGACCCGGATCTGCACGTTGGTCCGCGTCGCCCGCTTCTTCACCCCATCGCCACCGCCCGTGCTAGTGCCAGGGCCCGCGTCCGCGCTAGTGCCCGCACGGACGCCGGCGCTGTCGGTCGGGTTGGCGCGGAGGAATTCGGTGAGCGCGTCGAACATGTAGCGATCGCGTTGTTCGTGTTCCGCTCCAGCCCGGTTGCGTTCACGAAAGATCTGATCGGTGCGCTTCTCCAACGCGGCTTTCAAATGAGCCATCGTGGCCACCGGACCCGACGCGTTGAGCGAGATCATGCCGTCGCGTTCAGGCCCAAACCAGGCCCGTCGCGCTTTGCGGCACCGCTCAGCCCGCTTTTCTGGGTCTTCGGCGCGGGCTTTGGTCTTGTTGCACTCGTCGCGCACCGAAGCCAATGGCGCCTTCTTCGCCTTGTTAACCAACTCGTCTTCGGCGTCTGGGTTCTTCTTCGCCGCGTCAGAAACCGCCGAGGCCTTGTCGGTTGACAGGTCACCGTTTCGCACCGCGTCGCCCAACGTTGACTGGTCGCCCAGGTTCCACGAGGTCTGCAAATCGTCGATCGCGTCGCGGACCGACCCGCCGGTCTCGTTCGCCATCCACTCGGCCGCGTTGCGATGCCCTCCACCGGCCCACGCGCCGGTTTCGTCGATTCGTTTCGCCACCAGCAGACGCACGGCGCCACACAACCGCTCCGCCTCGGCGACCTTGCGCAACAGGGCGGCGGCGTCGGCACCCATCAACAACGCCGGGTCGAGCGACGCCGCGATATCCCGCATCTCCTCAACTACGAAGTCGACACGCTCGAACATGCGTACGACCGTAGAACCACGACCGAAACCAGGCAAGAGGCAATTTCGAATTTGTTTCGCGGCCGCCGTCCGCCTCAGCGAACGGTGCACTTCACCGATCACGTCGTAGCCGCTCATCGGCCAACTACCTCAGTGGGATATCGCGCAGGCATTCCTTGGTGACCAATCGTCATCGGGAGTGCCTCGCGGGGCTGATGGCAGCGACGAACTGCCGGGGTAGGCAACGTCGGCGTGCACTGCGGCGAGGCGTTTCGCGAGCCACAGATCAGTTTTCATCGACGAAGAATCTCGCCGGCATGGCGGGTTATGCGGCCAGCGAGCGAAGTTGTTCCTCGTAAGCGACTCCGGCGCGCACGAACTCGGCCGCCATGTCGTATCC
>JACCXE010000228.1 GCA_013697265.1 Actinomycetota bacterium
ACGGCGCGGGCTACGAGGTCGGTGCCAAACGCGGTGAGGATCGCGAGGTAGAGCAGACCGGTGGCGGCCATCACCGCGCTGTACGAGCGTTCCTTCAGCGCCGCGTTGGTGACGAAGCACAACACGATCGTGGTGACCGCACACGCGATCCAGAACCATCCCAACATGCCGCCGTAGCCGTCGTCGATGGACCCGCTGAAAACCGAGAACATGCCTGTAGGGATGAGCAGCAGCAGCACTTCGAGCGGCCAGATGCGCGCCACCCAGGTGTTCAGCTCGAACAGCGGAGCGCGGGGCAGGCCGGGCTGCACCAAGTACCAGTGGCCGAGCAGCATCGCGTCGGTTACAGAGCCGAGAAACGCCGCGCCCACGATGACGCGGGTAACCGACAGGAGGTGGGTGCCGGCGGCGCCGGTGCGGGCGTCGGCCCAGCCCGCGGCGACAAGCCCGATCACACCGATCACAGGGGCGATCACGTCGAGGACGGGGGGGAACTCGGCGCCGACGAGTTGGTCGTCGATCGTGGTATCACGCGTGGCCGGGTGGGTTTTATCCAGCATGGCGGCCACCCGAACCTGTCGGGCTCCGGAAAGGTCACGGGCTGCGCTCACGCCGGCCTTGCGTCGGGCGATCGACACCGCCAACGCAACCGACGACGCGACGACCACTCCTACCGCCGAGGCTTCCCGCACCGCGACGGTGTCCACCGCCAGGCCCGCAGCGATCGAGCCGAGCGCGAACGCGATGAAAATCGCCCGCATCAGCCAGCCATAACCGATGCCGAGTAGCCGCCCGCGGGTGGTGACCCACAGAAACGCCAGACCCCCGACCGACCACTGCAGCAGCACCGTGGCTGCGTCAAGTCGAATCAAGAGTTAGCCGACGACTACGAGGCTGTGGTCGGCTTGGTTGAGCGACCACGGGCCGTCTTCGGTGGCCACCACGATGTCCTCGAGTCGGGCGCCGAAGCGGCCGGGCAGGTAGATACCGGGCTCGACCGAAAATGCATTCCCCGCTTCAAGCAAAGTGTGGTTGCCGTCGACGAGGTACGGGTCTTCATGTACGTCGCGCCCGATGCCGTGACCGGTGCGATGGGGGAAGAACTCGCCATAACCGGCGTCGGCGATCACGTCGCGAGCAGCACCGTCGACGTCGGCGCAGCGCGAGCCGATCAGCGCGGCGCTCAGGCCCGCGGCGTGGGCTTCGGAGACGACCGCGTACATGTCTTGCATCTCGGGTGTCGGCTCACCGGTGACCACGGTGCGCGTGATGTCGGAGCAGTAGCCGTCGAGGATGCCGCCGAAGTCACACACGACCATCTCGTCCCGGCCGATCACCCTGTCCCCTGGTTCGTGATGGGGCGACGCCGAGTTGGGCCCGGACGCGACGATCACGAACGCCACCTTGTCGTGGCCTTCGGCGATGAGGCGCCGCCCGATGTCACTCGCGACCTCTGCTTCGGACCGGCCGACGAGAGCGATGTCGCCGTGGTGTATTGCGCCGGCGACGCGGTCGGCCGCCGCGGCGGCGCGGGCTAGGCAGTCGAGTTCGGCGTTGTCTTTCGCGGCGCGCAGCGCTGATGTGACCATCGACGCCGGGTGCCAACGACGGGCGGGCAGTTCGTTCTGAAGCGCCAGCAGGAAGCGCGACCACGTGTGGTCGCCGATCGCCAGCGTGATGCGGCTGCCGATGAGGCCGCCGACGAGAGCGACCGGGTTGTCGGTTTCGCCCCACGCGACAAGGCGAAACAGCTCGGGCCGGTCGTCGACGCGGGGCGCCTCGAGGCGAGGCACGATCAGCGTTGGCTCTTCTTTGGCCGGAACCACGAGCATCGTGAGTCGTTCGAGCGGCATCGCCTCGTAGCCGCACAACCAGGGCAGGTCGGCGCCAACCGAGAGCAGCAGCGCGTCAACCGCGAGGTCGGACATGCGCTCCCGCACCCGCGCCAAACGGTCGTGAAAGACCCCCGAGTCCGTACCCACCGACGCCAAGGCTACCGACTCGTAACTTGCACCGCGTCCGCGGCGCTGCGGGCGTGATAGCTGGATCGGGTCAGTGGCGAGCACTCGACATGCGCGAAGCCGAGGCTTAGTGCTTCGGCCCGCAAAGCATCGAATTCATCAGGCGTCCAATAGCGAGCGACCGGCAGATGGTGGGCAGTGGGGCGCAGGTACTGGCCGATGGTGACGATGTCGACGCCGACGGCGCGCAGATCGCGCAGCGCGCCCATCACTTCGTCTTTGGTTTCACCCAAGCCGACCATCACGCCGGACTTGGTGATTAGCCCGGCCGCCTTGGCCCGCGCGAGCACGGCCAGGCTGCGGGCATAACCCGCCGACGGGCGAACGGCGCGTTGCAAGCGGGCCACTGTCTCAAGGTTGTGGTTCAGCACGTCGGGGCGGGCACTGAAAATGATGTCGAGCGAAGCTGCCATACCCTTGCAATCGCTGATCAGCAACTCGACGTCAGTTTTGGGCGCGACACGCCGGATTTCGATTACCGATTGCGCGAGAGCGGCCGCTCCACCGTCCGCTAAATCGTCACGGGCGACGCAGGTGATCACGACGTGCTTGAGATCGAGCTCGGCCGTGGCTGCGGCAACGCGGGCCGGTTCACCACCGTCAAGCGGTTCGGGCTTGCGCGTATCGACGAGACAGAAGCCGCAGGCCCGCGTGCAGCGTGACCCGTTGATCATGAAGGTGGCCGTGCCTTCGTTCCAGCAGTCGTAGATGTTGGGGCAGCCCGCCTCCTCGCACACTGTGACCAGTGCCTTGGACCGCATGATCTTTTTGAGCGCCCGGTACTCAGGGCCGAAGTCGGCCTTGACCCGCAGCCACTCGGGCTTGCGCTGCTCGACGGGCAGCGAGTTCGAGGTGTCCACGCCTGCCGCATTGAGCCGGCCCAGCAGTCGCACCGGGGCACTGTTGCCCTCGGCGTGGGCCCGGCTGAACGGGGCGAGATCGTCGGGCCGCTGATGCCACGCCACATCGGCACGGTCGGCGCTGCCCCCGCCCCACACCCGCGCCGCCCCGAGCGCGATGGCGTCCGCCAGGTCGCGCACCGACGCGTCGACGCCCTCCTGGGCGACGGAGGTAACCGGGAAGTTGGCGATGCCGCAGGGAACGATGTGATTGAACCAACTGAGATCGGTGCTCACGTTGAGGGCAAAGCCGTGCATGCTTCGCCCCCGACTGACGCGCACGCCGACGGCGGCAATCTTGCGCGGCCGAGCGTCTTTGTGATAGTGCTCGGCGTCGACCCACACGCCCGGATAGCCCTCGAAACGGGTGGCACCCGTAATGCCGACACCGACGAGCGCGTCGATCACGAGTTGCTCGATCGCGTGCACGTGCGCGGGAATCGCGCCCGGCCCCATCGCCACGTTGAGTATCGGGTAGCCGACGAGTTGGCCCGGCCCGTGGAAGGTGACGTCGCCGCCGCGGTCGGCTCGCACCTGCGCAGCGCCCACCGACGCCGGATCCACGAGGATGTGCGCGGGGTCCGTGCGAGCGCCGAGCGTGTAGGTGGGCGGGTGCTCCACGAGCAGCAGCGCGTCATCATCGGCGTGCTCCCACATGGCGCGCATGAGCGCGAGCGATTCGTCGTAGGGGACGCGCCCTAGCCACCGGACGCGCAACGTCACGCGAGTTCGATTTCCCAGTCGCGGGTTTCGAGGATCTCGCGGATCGCGGCGAGGAACGCCGCCGCGTACGCACCGTCGTAGGCGCGGTGGTCGAAGGAGATCGCGAGGTTGCCCACGTGGTGCACGGCGATTGCATACGTGCCGTCTTCGATCGGTACGGCGACCGGCTTGGGCTTCACGCCGTCGGTCGACAGGATTGCGACTTGGGGCTGGTTGATGATCGGGCCGGTGATGAGCGTGCCGTAGCCGCCGGCGTTGGTGATCGTGAAGGTGCCGCCACTGATGTCGTCGGCGCCGAGTTTCTTGTTGCGGGCCCGACCGGCGAGATCGGCGACTTCGCGGGCAAGGGCACGCAGCCGCTTGGTGTCGGCGTCATGTACAACCGGCACGATGAGGCCCTCGAAGTTGAGGTCTACGGCGACGCCGAGGTTTACATAGTTGTGCTGGATCAACTCGTCGTTGCCGACCGACGCGTTCACGTGGGGGAACTCGCGGATGGCGTCGACAACGGCACGGGCGATGAACGGTAGATAGCTGAGGCTGACGCCCTCTTGCTCCTTGAACGCCTGCTTGTGCTTGGCCCGCACCTTCTCGACGTTTTCGTAGTCGACTTCGGTCACCACGAGGGTGTGGGCGCTGGTAGCCAACGACCGCACCATGTGTTCGGCAGTGCGACGCCGGATGTTGCTGAACGGGATCGCGGCGTCTCGGTCGCCCGCGCTCGGTGCGGGTGCAGGCGCGGCCGCCGGTGCTGCCGCGGCGGCCGGTGCGGCCGGAGTTGCGGGTGTTGCCGGAGTGGGCGGAGTTGCCGGAGTTGCGGGCGCGGCGACCGGTGCTGGTGCGCCACCGCCCTTGGCCCGCTCGTCGATCGCGGCGAGCACGTCGTTGCGGGTGACTCGTCCACCGGCACCGGTGCCCTTGATC
>JACCXE010000268.1 GCA_013697265.1 Actinomycetota bacterium
GCGAAGGCGATCAGCCATGCATGGGCGTTGTTGCCGACGGTCTGGGCCGTGCCGGTCTTGGCCGCGACGGTGACGCCATTGACCCCGGCGCGGGTGGCCGTACCCCGGGCGGCCACGTCGACCATCATCGCCTTCACCGCGGCGGCGGTCTCCGGTGACGTCGCTTTGCGCCACTCCTTCGGGTCGTAGCTCTTGACGATGTTCCGCTTTTCGTCGCTGATCTCTTTTAGGACGTGCGGGCTCATGATCACGCCGTTGTTCGCGATTGCAGCCGCGACCAACGCCATTTGCAGCGGCGTCGCCGTGACGTTCTGCTGACCGATCGCCGAGAAAGCCAGGCCCGGCTCGTTGCGCTCGAACTCACCCGGGTCGGGGAAGTGGCTCACCGCGGCAGCCGGCAGGTCGAGCGGCGGCCTTTCGCCGAAGCCGAACGCGCCCGCTTCGGCCGCGAGGTTCGGGCCGCCAAGGTCGAGGCCCATCTGGGCGAAGCCGGTGTTGCAGCTCACCCGCAACAAATCCGAAATGGTGCCGCCGCACGAGCTGCCGCCGAAGTTGGGCAGGTCTTTATCGGTGCGGGGCAGGTCGAGTTGGCGTAGCGACGGGTACGCCTTCGTGGTGAGCTCAGGGGCACGGTCAAATGCGGCGCTGGCGGTGACGACCTTGAACGTCGAGCCCGGCGCGTAGCTCTCGCGGTAGGCGCGTGGCAGCAGCGGCTTGCCCGGGTTGTTCTGTAGTTCGTCCCACGCGTTGCGCACGTTTTCTTGCGTGTGCGCGGCGAGTGGGTTGGGGTCGAAGGTCGGGAAGTTGACCATGGCCAAGATCGCGCCGTTGGTGGGGTCGAGCGCCACGACCGAGCCGCGTCGGTTGCCCAACGCGGACGCCGCCGCTTTCTGCACGGCGGAGACGACCGTGAGGGTGACGTCCTCGGTCTTCTTGTTGCCGCCGTTGAACAGGTCGCGCAGGCTCTTGTCGCCGCCGGGCAGGCCGCCGCCGACCAGGTCGCTGTTGAACGCGCGCTCGGCGCCATCAGCGCCGTAGGTGAACGACAGGTAGCCCGTGAGCGAGGCGTAGAGCTCGCCCTCGGGGTACTGGCGTTGGCGCTTGAACTGGTCGGCACTGGCAACGGACTTCGCGAGCACAACGCCGTCCGCGGTCTGGATGAGGCCGCGCTCGGCGCTGAAGGCAGCCGTGAGCACCCTGGTGTTGCGAGGGTCGCTCGCCAACTTCGACGCGTCGACTACTTGCAGGCGGGTGAGCGCCGCGAGCAACAGACAGAAGCCGACACCCAGGATGAGGCCGAGCCGGCGGATGCGGCCGGTCATCGGGCGCGGGCCGACGAGGCGCGCAGCCGCACCGATCGGTCGAGGCGATCGCCGCTCGAGATACGCAGCAACAACGCGATGAGGATCCAGTTGGCGATGATCGACGAGCCCCCGTAGGACACGAAGGGCAGCGTGATGCCGGTAAGGGGCAGCAGGCGGGTCACGCCGCCGAGGATCAGGAAGCTCTGCACGCCGATGATGGTGGTGAGGCCGGCGGCGAGAAGTTGTTCGAAGGGGCGGTCGGCCTGCTGCGCGATGCGCAAACCGATCACGACGATCAACGCGAAGGCAGCGATCACGGCGGCGGCGCCGATCAGACCGAGCTCTTCACCGATCGCGGCGAATATGAGGTCCGTGGCGACCGCGGGGATCTTCTGGGGCGACCCGCGGGCCAGCCCCGTGCCCACCACGCCGCCCGCCGCGAACGCGAAGGCGGCCTGCACGAGTTGAAAGCCGTCGCTGCTCGCCCTGGTCCAGGGATCGACCCAAATCTGGACGCGCTCTTTGACGTGACCGAACGCGCTCCATGCGATGACCGAACCCATCGCGAACATCGACAGGCCCAGCATCGGCCACAGGTAACCCCCGGCCGCCACCCACAGCATCGCCACAAACAACGCGAAGAACAACGTGGATGAACCGAGATCCTTCTCGGCCACCATCACCACGATCGACAAGGCCCACGCCCCGAGCAACGGGCCGATAGCGCGGGCGCGGGCCGCTAGCGCGTCGCCGGGCAGGCTGCCGGGCGCGAGCAGTTCGCGTCGCTCCACGAGGTAGCTCGCGAAGAAAATGGCCAGCGCGATCTTGGCCAGTTCGCCGGGCTGGAAGCTGAACGGCCCCAGTTCTAGCCAGAGACGGGCACCGTTCTTGGTGGTGCCGATAACAGGCATGAGCGGGGCGAGTAGCAGCGCGATGCCGCCCATCGCAAGCAGGTAGCGGTAGCGCTCGAGGTCCGCGGCGCGGCGCACGAACAGCAGCGTGACCACGAACGCGGCAACACCGACCGCTGTCCACGTTGCCTGGTTGGCAGCCAAGTCTTTGTTGAGCCGGGCGATCACCACGTAGCCCAGGCCGTTGAGCAACGCGACGATGGGCACGAGGGTGGGCTCGGCGTTCGGGGCCAGGCGGCGCATCGCGAAATACGCGGTGCCCATCAGCCCGAAAATGACCACGAGGAAGGGCAAGAGGTTGACGGGCAGACTCGCGGTTTCGCCCAGACCCGCCATCG
>JACCXE010000279.1 GCA_013697265.1 Actinomycetota bacterium
GGCTCTTAGTGCTGGTGAGCGCAAACCCGCGAACGCCGTGTGTGACCCAAGATTGGCGTTCCACCGGTCGGTAGCGAATTCTTTTGTCGCGCGTGAAGACAACCAGGCCGAGGCGTCCGACGATCGGTAGCCAATCGTCATCGGGTGTGCCTCGCGGAACTGATGGCAGCGACGAACTGCCTGGGTAAGCAACGTCGGCGTGCACCGCAGCAAGGCGTTTAGCAAGCCACAGATCAGTTTCATCGACGAAGAATCTCGCCGGCATGGCTGGTTACGCGGCCAGCGAGCGAAGTTGTTCCTCGTAAGCGACTCCGGCGCGCACGAACTCGGCCGTCATGTCGTATCCCTCTGCGATCGCGTCGATCGTCTCGCCCGCATCGTGGAGCTCCCACAGCCGCTCGGTAGCCACGCCATCGATCGCTGGTCGGCCAAATCGAACCAGGGGATCGATTACTACCGGTGACGTCGGGCCGGCGGGTCGCAATCTGAGTACGTCGCCGCTCGCGGCGGGGTCGAACTCGACTTTCCTCACGAAACGATTCGCCTCGTCCGTTAGCGCAAAGGTCTGCCCGTTCGACACAACGATCGCGAGCGACGTCGGGATGTCGCTTTGTTGTTGCAGATCGAACGCAATCTCGCGCCCGTACAGAAAGAGTTTGTTGGTCGCGAGCGGATATGGAGTGTCGAACTCACCGCGCAGCGCTTCGATTACAGGGCGCAGCCGCTGAAGTGAAACCTTGCGGCGGCGGTACTCGCGGAGATAACCCAACTCGACGAACTCGCCCCATGTCACGACGTCGTCGCCGGTCGATTCAGGGCGGATCACGGGCGCGTAGTGCACGCCGCCACGCTCGTAACCATCGAGCCACGCCCGCGCCTTATCGGGTCGCAGGCCCAACAGGCCTGCGGCTTCGACCGTCCCGTAAACAGGACGATGAAGGGTCGAGATTGCGGTCGTCGCCACGCCGACATCATGCCGGATGCGATGGGCTCGGATTGTGGCAATCCGGCGGCGCTTGCGATGCCTCATCGAGGAGGCCGCCCGAGCCGTACTCATGAATGACCTGGCGTTGGTCGGCGGTCTGCGGTGCCGACCTGCCGCCGTTCCTCGTGACTGCGCGCAGCGAATCGATGCGGGCGAGCGCGGCGTCCGCATTAAGCCCGGTGTGAACGAGACAGCACCCGGCGACGGTCGCGGTGCGTCCGACGTCGTCGTAGGGATCGAGGCCCTCAGTCGGTCGCGTCAGGTCGACGAAGGTGCGAACCCCGTGATCCACGAGCAGGTCGCGTTGTCTGACGAGCACGACGTAGTCGCCGGCCGCCGAGTTGGACTGAGTGCGGCGGGCTATTTCCGCAGAGTCCTAGCGACAATCCGACGTCGTGGACTAGGTGCGTGCCAGCAAATCCTGGTGAGACTCGACCGAGCCAGGCAGGACCTCGAGTTCGATATTGCCTGATTCGTCGATCGTCACGATTCGAGCGACCGCGGGATCGGCGTCGTCGTCGGCGACCACTACATATCGGCCGATCTCGGGACGAAGGCCCGGCCGTACGTCAGTCGCGCTTGCCCACAGGGCGCTGCCGCCAACCATGCCCATGAAGTCGACGGCGATATCGATGTCAGCCACTGTGCGGTCCTCCTTCATCTAACTCAAGGTTACGCCGAAGGTGCTCGGCCAGGGTTCGAGATGGGATCGTCGAAGCATGCACGAAGTCGGGCGACGGTTAGCTCGCTCAGATCGGGAAGTACGACGGTGAAGTGCGGAGAGAGCGGAAGGTTGCGAGTAGCGCGAAAGAGGCGCTTCGCCCCGAAGCACGACAGCGGCGTCGTCGGCGGTTGCTCGGAGCGGAGGACGAGCGCCGGCATCCTCGCACCCTATGGAGACGGTGTAACAGCGATGACTTTGATCGCGTCGTAGCCGTTCATCGTCCGCCCGGGCCGTACTCGTGAATCATTTGTCGCTGGCCGGCGGTCTGCGGTGCGGCGGTGCGTCCCTTGCGGGTGGCTGCGCGGAGTTCGTCGATTGCCGCCACCCGGGCGAGGGCGTCGTCGTACGGGTCGAGGCCGTCAAGAGTGTCCTTAGCTGCGGCAGGAAGGTTGGCGACCATCGTCGAGAGCGATCCAGCCGACATCGGGTCGTGTAGGGCCCGGTGCAGTCGGTAGTACCAGCAGCCCGTTGTGAGCACCTCGCCCGCCT
>JACCXE010000344.1 GCA_013697265.1 Actinomycetota bacterium
GGCCGGCCGGGGCACGCGCCGGAGCACCGCCCGCATGCGAGCCACCAGCTCACGCAACCGGTAGGGCTTGGTCACGTAGTCGTCGGCGCCGACTTCGAGGCCGACCACCGTGTCGATCTCGCTGCCCTTGGCCGTGACCATGATGATCGGCACCCGCGACCTGGCCCGGATCTCGCGGCACACGTCGAGGCCGCTCATGCGGGGCAGCATCACGTCGAGCAGCACCAGGTCGGGTTTGACCAGGTCGAAGGTCTCGAGAGCAGTGATGCCGTCGCGGGCGGCGTGAACGAGGAACCCCTCGCGTTTGAGCCCTACGACGAGTGCATCTACGAAGCTGTCCTCGTCTTCGACAATAAGAACCGTGGGTTGTGTTCCCGGCACGTTCACAATGCTACGAGCGGTTGTTCACTCTGACCCCACTACACAACCGTCAACCCCGGATGTTCACCTTCAGGTCACTCGGAGGACGCCGGCGGGTCATCGACGGAGGCGGAACTAGGGCTGGGCGGCGTGGCTGCGTTCGAGGAGTTGAGCGAGCTTGTGCAGCGAGGCACGGTTACGCGCCGCGAGGATGGGGCGCATCACGGGCGTTATCACGGCGAACGGCCCGATCGGGCATTCGCGCATGCGTACCTCGGTGCTGTTGTCGCCCCGCTTGTTCAGCGTAAATTCGACTTCGCCGTGGAAGGGGCCAATGTGAACCTCGAGCAAAAGGCGGCGGTGGCCCTGCACCTCCATGGCCTTGGTGTCGTCGTCTGCCGTGATGTTTTCCGTCGGTCCGACCGAGTGGTCGAACTTGGTACCCGGCTTGGGGAACTCGCCGTCAACGTGGCGGATGCGCTGGGTGCCGACGAGCCACTCCGGGTAAGTGGTGGGGTTCGAGATGGCGTTGAACACATCGTCGCGGGACGCGTCGATGTGTTGATGCACTTCAATGGGCGACCACGGCCAAGGCATGTCCATGCCAACGGCGTTCCCGATCGCCGCCGCCACTAGTCGCGCCGCACTCAGGAAAGCTGTGTTTTAGGTGCCGGCTGGCTCTTCTTCGGGGTAGCCGAGGTCCCAGTTGAGGGTGAGGTTTTCACGCTCGGCGTCGCGCACGACGCGTTCGCGGTTGCGCCGGAACTGCGGGTCGTGCGGGGGCAGCAGTACCAACCGCGCCATGGCCCGCTGGCGGAACTCTTCGATTAGCGCCCGGTCGCCGAAATCGGACTGAATCTCCCAATGGGGCATGACGGGACCGAGGTAAACGACCCGGACGTGGCCCCGCGGGGGTTGCGGAGGGGCTTCTGGTGTTTCGGCGAGCGACATAAGGCGAACGATTCTACTGGGCCACGCTGCGGCTGCCGATAGTCAGCTCGGCTGTGCGCTTGTTGTCGCCCCGGTAGTAGACGATCTCGACCTTGTCGCCGGGCTGGGTGGCGCGAACCAGTGTCACCAATCCGGCCGCCGAATCCACGTTTTTACCGTTGAACGACGTCACCACGTCGCCTATGCGCAGCCCGGCTTGCTCCGACGGCGAGCCTTCGGTGACCGATTGCACGATTGCGCCCTTGTCCACCGGCACCGCGAGCTGATCTCTGATCTCGTCGTTCAGGTCGACGGTGCCGAGACCGATAAACGGCGTGCCCGGCGGGGGCTTGCCGGCCCGAAGCCGCTCGATCAGCGGCTTGATCGAGTCGATCGCCAGGGCAAAGCCGATGCTTTCGACCGGCGCGCCGCTACCCGATCCGCGAATCACGATCGTGTTCATCCCGACGACCTCTCCGCCGGCATCGACCAGGGGCCCGCCGGAGTTGCCCGAATTGATCGCCGCGTCGGTCTGAATCAGGTGCTGGAGGTTCTCGGTGGGTTCCGAGACGCTGCGGTCGAGGGCCGACACGATGCCGCGGGTGACGGTATTGCCCCCAACCAGGGCTAACGCGTTGCCAATCGCCAGTACGTCGTCGCCCACCGCCAGCGCCGAGGACTTGCCCAGCGTCACCGTTTTCAGGGCGCGGGCGTCGCGCACCTTGATGATCGCCACGTCGTTGACCGCGTCACCGCCCACGAAATCCGCGGCGCGGGCCTCGATTTCACCCTCGAAGGTCACGCGGATCTGTTGGGCGCCGTCGATAACGTGGTTGTTGGTGAGGATGTCGCCGTCCGAGCTCAGCACCATGCCAGTGCCGGCGCCGCGGACCCGTTGGACGCTGGGGCCGAAAAAGCCGTTCTGGCGCACGAATCCGTCGGTCTCGATCGACACCACCGCGGGCACAGTCTTGGCCAGCACCGACTGGATGTCCATGGCTCGGCCCCGCAATTTGAGGTTCGAACCAGGCGCGAAGGTGATTTTGGCGCCGTCCTGGGTATCCCTAGTGCTCAACGCCACTATGCCCCCGCCGATCAGCCCACCGATAAGCGCCACCAGCAGCAGCAACGCCACCCCGACGCGTTCTTTGGGCGGATTGGGCAATTGGACGGGGTCAGCAAGAGGTGGGGTTGGTGGTTCCGAACTCTGAACAAGAACTTCCGTGGGATCGTCAGTCATCTGAAGCTCCTACTTGATTCGTATTACTAGGGAACCGAATGGGTTCTGGTGACGTCTAATCCGTCAGTCAACAAGGAGGTCGCATGAACACCGAATGGATGAGCATCGGGAAGTGCCGTGAAGTGCATCCTGCCGTGTTTTTTCCGAGTGACGGTGTCGGGGTCGAGGTCGCGCGCAAGCTTTGCGCCGACTGCCCGGTGAAGTCGCCCTGTCTCGAATATGCGATCGAAAACCGCATCGACCACGGGGTTTGGGGCGGCGCGTCAGAACGCGAGCGGCGCCGCATAATGCGCCAGCGCCGGCTTGACGCCGCGGCGCTGCGCGTTGCTACGAACTAGCAGCCAGATCGTTACTTGTCCGTAACGGTCTTGTCGTCGTCTTTGGTGCCGCCCTCGTTGATGCCCTCTTTGAATTCCTTCTGGGCCTGACCAAGCGAGCGCGCCAACTTCGGCAGACGAGACGAGCCGAACACGAGCATCACCACGACCAGCACGATGATGAGTTCCGTGGTTCCAAGTCCGAACATGGCGAATCCTTTGAAATAAGCGCCACCGTGCGGCGGCGCAACCCCTTCAGGGTACCTCTCTCTACGGAGTGACAACCTTCACGGATGCTGGCGTGCGTCGTGAATCTGAGCGAGGGCAGATTGTCCGACGTCATCGCCGCGCTGGCCGCCACCGCGGGCGACCACTGCCTCGACGTACACACCGACGCCGATCACCACCGCAGCGTGTTCTGGCTGGCAGGTCCGTCCGTGCAAGACGCGGCTCGCGCGCTCACGACGGCCGCAGTGCATACGCTGTCCTTGACCGACCACGACGGCGTGCACCCGCGTATCGGCGTGGTCGACGTGGTGCCGTTCGTGCCCGTCGATGCCGGCTCCACGATGTTCGACGCGATCGGCGCCCGCGACGCGTTCGCGATCTGGGCCGGCAGCACGCTGGAGTTGCCGTGCTTCCTCTACGGCCCCAACCGCACGCTGCCCGACATACGCAAGACCGCGTTTGACCCCGCGGTGCCCGACACCGGTCCGCGCGATCCGCATCCGACCGCCGGCGCGGCGGCGGTGGGCGCCCGCGCCCCGCTCGTGGCCTACAACTTGTGGCTCACGAACGCGGACCTGGCCCAGGCCAAGGTGGTGGCCGCGGGCCTGCGCAGCCCCGACGTACGCGCGCTTGGGCTACAGGTCGGCGACCACGTGCAGGTCAGTTGCAACTTGGTCAACCCACTGCGCGTGGGCCCGGCGAAGGTCTATGACGACGTGGCGCGACGGGTGCCGGTCAACCGGGCCGAATTGGTGGGGCTGATAGGGCGTGACGTACTGACCGCTATCCCCGAACGTCGTTGGACTGAGCTTGATCTCGACGAAGCCAAGACGGTCGAGGCCTGCCTCTTCGAGGCAGGCCTCGGGGGAAGTACCGCTGGTTGACTGGTTCGGTCATGACCGCCAGGCCCGGCGGTATTTATGCCGGCTACGCCGCACCCGGGGCAGGCCTCGGGGGAAGTTTCGCTGGCTAAATGTGGCTAGTGCACTACGAAGCGCTCGCGGCGCGTCGAGCCAGCGCGCGCGAACGACGCACCCTCCGGCGCTCACGCTCACTCATGCCGCCCCAGATCCCGAACTTCTCGCCGTTGGCGAGAGCAAACTCGAGGCAGTCTTCGCGCACCACGCAGCCTTTGCAGACTTCCTTGGCTTCGCGGGTGGACGCCCCCCGTTCGGGAAAGAACAAATCGGGGTCGACTCCCATGCAGTTGGCGTACTCCTGCCAGCCGCGATCGTCACCCTCTAGAACACTTACGAGATTCATCGGTTCGCCTCCCTCCCCGGCAATACCACCGATGGAATTACACGCATGTGATACTCCGATTTTTACGATCGCGCAAGGGCGCGCCTAACAAAATCGGGGTTTTCTCGTAGGTTGACCTACATGGTCGACGTCCCCCGCGACAGATTTGTTCGTTATCGGGAGCTCACCGAGCTGCTCGACGCGCTTGCCGGCGCACGCCCGGACTTGGTGGAGTTGTCCGAAATCGGCCGATCACACCAGGACCGAGCCATCACCCTGGCCACGGTCACGAACAGCACAACCGGGCCCCATCACGAGAAGCCGGCGATGTGGATCGACGCCAACATCCACGCCTCCGAGCACACCGGCGGCACTGCCGCGCTCAACCTCATTCACAAGCTGATCACCGAGCACGGCACCGACGACGCTGTCACCCGGGTGCTCGACACGCGCTGCTTCTACATCGTGCCCCGCATGAACCCCGACGGCGTCGAACTGGGCCTGGGTGAACGGCCGCGGTACGTGCGGTCGTCGGCGCGCGAGTGGCCGCGCACCGACCAGCAGGACGGGTTAATCCCCGAGGACATGGACGGCGACGGCCGCATCCTCACGATGCGCGTACCCGACGCCAACGGCACATGGAAGGCCTACTTCGACGACCCACGGCTGCTCGTGCCCCGCGACGCCGACGAGGACGGCCCCGGTCCGTACTTCCGGCTGCTGACCGAGGGCAGTATCCAGAACTTCGACGGCGTCACCATCAAGCACGCGCCGCCACTGGCCGGCCTCGACATGAACCGCAACTATCCCGTCGAGTGGCGACCCGAAGGCGAGCAGGCCGGCGCCGGGCCCTACCCGACGTCGGAACCCGAGATCCGCGCCGTGGTGCAGGCGATCGTCGACCGGCCCAACATCTGCGCGTTCATCCAGTACCACACGATGTCGGGCGTGCACCTGCGTCCTTACGGCACCAAGAACGACGAGGGGTTGCCCACGTTCGATCTACGAGTGTTCAAGGAAATCGGGAAGAAGGCGACCGAACTCACCGGGTATCCGGCGGTCAGCGTGTACCACGACTTCCGCTACGACCCGAAGGACAACATCAC
>JACCXE010000360.1 GCA_013697265.1 Actinomycetota bacterium
TGGTTCTACGCGCTGTCCTTCGTCGCCCGGCTACGGGGCAAGCGGGCCAGCGGCGTCGCCCTCGCCATGTTGGGCGCGTCCGTAGCAACCGCGGGCGGCTACCTCGGTGGCCATCTTGCGTTTGGTAGCGACGAAGCGAAGGTAGACAGCTTCATCGGGCGCCCCGCCGACAGCGCGCAGCTTCGGATCGCGATCTAAACCGGGGTCGCCACTGTTTCTCAGTCGGCTCGAAGCTGCTTGAAGTGATCGCGGGCCTTGTCGACCATCGCGACAAACGGGCCGGTGAGCATGAGTGCGACCGCGTTCTGCGACGAGTGGGGATGCGCATGGGTGGGTGAGAGTTGCTCACCCACGATGATCGAATCAGCCAACGCTTCGAGGTCGGCGCGCGAGCAACTCGTTTCGAGCAGCGGGAACAGTTCGTTCTCTTCGGCTTCGGCGTGTTCGACGACCGCGCGTTGGAACGCCAACAGCCGAGGGCCGAACTGGTCGCCGTCAGAGCCGAGGTCTTCGAGGTCAGACAGAACCCTGGTCGCTTCTGCTTCCTCGTCCAGACGAGCCTGGGCGATGCGCTCGCCGTCGGGGCCCAGGTCTTTGGCGAGCGGGTGCACGAACATCTCTTCCACTACCTCGTGGGCCGCGAGCGTGGCCCGCAAGCAGTCGAACACTTCGGCCCGCTCCTGGCCCGTGGCCTCCAACGTTTCCTTGAACAGCCGCTTGATTTCCTGATGACGCTCGCGCAGCAGTTGCGTGCCGGTGAGTTCAGTCGCGTCCGTAGTCATTTCTTGTCTCCTGCGGGATAGGGGTTCTTGGCCAGCGCCCGCGCGAGATGCGCGGCGTTGCGGGCGGCTGCGGCAGTAGCCGTGGCCACATCGTCGGGTGTAGCGCCCAGGTCCTTGTAGTCGGTCTTATGCCTGGCCTGACCGACCCAGTAGGTCATACCGCTGGCGGGAATGGTGAAGCCGACGTCGTTGAGGCCTTGGAACAACTGGGCGCCAACGTGGTGGGCGCCGTCTTCGTTTCCGACCACGGCCACGATCGCGACGCGGTCATACGAGATCATCCGGCCGTCCTCGTCGTCTTCGCTCAAAAACGCATCGAGTCGCTCAAGGCAACGCTGCGCGAGCGAGGAGGGGTGGCCCATCCAGATGGGCGTGCCCAGCACGAGTATCTCGGCATCAAGGATCCGTTGCCGGATCGCCGGCCACGTATCACCGCTGCCTTCGTCGCTGGTGACGCCGGGCAACACGTTCTCATCCGCGAGACGAATCGGCCCGTCGATGCCGACATCCTCCTTCTTCAACTGCTCGGCCACCTCGGCGAGCAAGCGGTCGGTGGAAGACGTTTCATCTCCTCGCTTCTTCAGCGAGCAATTCAGCAAAACCGCGTTGATATCAGGCATGAAACATGCCGTACCCGCAGGAAGATTAAAGAACCATCGAATCAGTTAGGCGGGAACTCGGCGTCGGTGGCAGCGCGGATGGCGGCCAGCGCCTCGGCCCGCACCCGCTCTTTGGTGCCGCGGTGTGCGTCCATGTTCAGCGTGGTGGCAAAACGCGTGGCCACGTCGCGGGCCGCCTTCTGCAGTTCGTCGCGCGGCACGACCAGGTCGAGCACGCCGGCGGCCACGGCCTCGTCTTGCGCGATTGGGTCGGCGGTGATCAGCATGCGCTGGAACGCGCTCTTGGTCAGACGGTGGCGCGTGATCTCGATGGCGGCCCACGGCAGGGTCATGCCGATCGCGACCTCGTTGGCCACGAGCTTCACGGGTGCGTCCACGCCGATGCGGTAGTCGCCCGACAGCAACAGGAAGAAGCCCATCGCGATGGCGTGGCCGGGCGCCGCGATCACAACCGGGGTGGGGAAGGAGAGGAGTCGCATGCTCAGCTCGAACCCGCCCCGCAACATGTCGGCCGCGGCCCGACCGGGCTCGCTGATGATGGCGAGGTCGAACCCGGCGGAGAGCACCTTCTCGTTGCCCGTGAGGATCACCACCGCGTTATCGGCCTCGGCCCGGTCGAGCGCGGCGTTGATCTCGGCCTGCATGTCGGGCGACAGCGCGTTGACCTTGCCGTCGTCGAGCGTGATGGTGGCGATCGCACCGTCGAATTCGTAGGAGACGCGGGACATGCCCGGGGAACTTACTTTTTGTTCGGCGGGACCAGCGCCGCTTCCATCACGGCGACGATGCCGGGGGCGTAGGGGCCGATCGCGTCGCGCCCGATCTGCACCACCGACATGAGCAACGACAAGAAGATCGAC
>JACCXE010000371.1 GCA_013697265.1 Actinomycetota bacterium
CCCGCGGCGTCGACCACGCCGTAGTGCATGTACGGCGCGTCTTTGCTGTAGTTGAACACCAGCATCTCGCCGGTGTGCTCGTCGATCTTCGGGTGCGCGGAGATCCCGACGTCGGACGGGAACGCGCCGTTCCACGTTTCCTTGCCGAGCGCCTCGAGCGTGACCGGATCGTGCGCGTACAAGTCGCCGCATTGGTAGAACGACGTGAGCGCGCGGCCGCGGTGCACGACAACGTCGGTGCTCGACGCGTCTTTCATGCGGCCCCGCGCGCCCCACCCGTCTTCACGTTTGGAGTCGGTCGGCGCGGCCAGCAGACCGGCCCACAACGACTCGGCCGCCTTCTGCTCTTCGTTGAAGCCGTCGGTGCGCACAAACCGGTTGCGGTACGTCGCCTCGCCGCCACCGAAGCTGATCATGTGCAGCATGCCGTCGCCGTCGAACGGGTGGTAGAGCCCGATCGCCTCGTGGACAGGGTTCTCGGTATTGCGCAGGTACACGCCTTCGAGATCGGTGGGGATTTCGCCGGTGACGTCGAGGTCCCGGGCGTCGTATTCCACGACGTTTGGCCGCCACGCACCGCTGCGATACGGGTGCTGGTCGTCGTCGGGAAGCGTGGCGTTGACGCGGTTCACTATTTGGACCTTCATGCCGAAGCCTCCGTGGTGACGATGAAGCTCACAGTCGTGGCGGTGCTGCCGCCGATGTTGAGCGTGGCGAACGTGCGTGCCCCGTCGACCTGATATTCGCCGGCGCTTCCGTTGACCTGTTTCGTGGCGTCGAGCAGCATGCGCACGCCGGTAGCGCCCACCGGATGGCCGCCACCGATGAGCCCTCCGCTCGGGTTGACCGGCAGTGCTCCGCCGAGGGCGGTGGCGCCGTCTTCGATGGGCTTCCACGCCGCACCGGCTTCGACCAGCGCGAGGTGATCGACGGCCATGTACTCGGTGACGGTGAAGCAGTCGTGCACTTCGATGCCGTCGAGCCCGCCGGCATCGGCGACGCCGGCCCGTCGCCAGGCATCCGTGATCGCGGTGCGCACATGGGGAAACACGTATTCCGCGCCCTCGCTGCGATCAAGTTTCGACGCCAACGACAGGCCGGCCGTGGCGTGGCCCCAACCTGAGATGCGGGGCAGCCCGTCAACCGAACCGGCGTGACGAGTTGCGAACGCGGCGGAGGCCAGCACCACACCGGCGGCGCCGTCGGTCACTTGGCTGCAATCGGTACGGCGGGTGCGCCCGGCGATCACTGGGTTGGCGAAGTCGTCTTCGGAGAAGCTGGCCTCGGTTAACTCCCAGTCACGGGTCTGCGCGTTCGGGTTCCGCTTGGCGTTCGCGAAGTTCTTCTCGGCGATGGCGGCGAGGTGGGCGCGGTCGATGCCATAACGGCGCTCGTACTCCTCGGCCAGTTCGCTGAACTGAGACGGCCACACATAGGTGGCGTCGGTCGCTTCGTGGCCGACCCACGCCGCGGCACCCATGTGCGCGGCGGCGACGTCGCCCTTCACGTTGCGCTCTTGCTCAACGCCGAGCACGAGGATGCAGTCGTAGCGGCCCGCCTCGATCTCGGCCATCGCGGCTAGCACCGCGATGCTGGCCGACGCACACGCCGCTTCGTGACGGGCCGCCGGCTTGCCCCACAACTTGGGTTCGACGGTGGCCGGCATCGCGCCGAGGTGACCTTGGCCGGCGAACAGTTGACCGAACGCGTTGCCTACGTGGATCGCGTCAATGTCCTCAGCGTCGACACCCGACGCGGCGAGGGTGCTGGCCACGCCGTCGGAAACGATGTCGGCGATCTCGAGGCCCTCGCGCGAATAGCTACGGGCGAAGTCGGTTTGATCCCCGCCGAGCACGTACACCGGAGCAGGGCTCATGCCGACACTTTCGCACTCGTTCGGGGTGGGCGGGGAAAGAACGCGCTGGTGCGGGCCGTGTACTCCTTGTACTGGGGCTTGCTGCGATGCATCTGCTTCTCGAGCGGGCCTACGCCGCTGTAGCGCATCAACAGGAACGACATGATCACCGGGCCGATGATGCCGAGCACCGTGACCGCGTTGGTGAGGCTTACGAGGAAGAGGCCCCACCACACGCAGAAGTCGCCGAAATAGTTCGGGTGACGGGTGAAGCGCCACAGGCCTCGGTCCATCACCTTGCCCTTGTTCTCGGGCTTGGACTTGAACGAGACCAGTTGGAAGTCGCCCGTGGACTCGAAGACGATGCCGATCACCGCGAGAACGATGCCGACGATGTTGAGCGGCGAGAGCGAGTCGCTCTCGTAGACCTGGCCCAGTTGCAGCGGCGTCGACACGACCAGCAGCAATATGGACTGGAGGAGGAACACCTTCGTGAGCATGTACATCTTCGGGTTCGGCGCGTGCTTGAGCATCCCCACGTAACGGGCGTCGGGGCCGTTCTTGCGCCACCGCCAGAACAGGTAACCGGCGAGGCGCAGGCCCCACACGGTCGTTATAGCCACGAGGACGGGCCGGCGAGGCGAGTCGCCGTCGGCCAGCGCGAACGACACCCAGGCCACGACCACGAAGCCGGCACCCCAGCACGTGTCGATGAAGGACGGATCGTTGATGCGCACGGCGATCAGCCACATCGCGAGCGCTAGAACGAAAATGACCGCGGCGTTCGCCGCGGCCATTTCGAGGATGCCGCGAGTCATCGCGCTCACCTTAGGAAAGCGGGCTATCGATTAACGGACGGCTCTCAGCATGCCCGCCGTCGACCAAGTTCAGTTGGTGTCTGAACACTCGCCGTGACCCCAAATTCTAAGTGTTGTCTATTCAGAATTTCTAGTAACGTGACAACACTTATGGGTTTCGGCTTAGGGAATGTCCAGACATCGGTGCTCCAGATCGTGGAAACCCACCCCGAGGGCTTAGCCGCCG
>JACCXE010000374.1 GCA_013697265.1 Actinomycetota bacterium
AGGCGGCGTGGATCATCGAGAAGTTCTGGCAGTGGACCGACTGCGACGGTCATCCCGAGAACGCACTCACGCGCGACGAGATGCTCGACAACGTGATGCTGTACTGGCTGCCCGGCAACGGCGCATCCTCGGGCCGCTTGTATTGGGAGAGCTTCGACAACCGCGACTTCGACAAGGTCGTGGTGCCGACCTGTGTGTCGGTGTTCCCCAAGGAGATCTTCCGTCCCTCGCGCCGCTGGGCCGAACCGCACTACGACATCGCGTACTGGAACGAGCTGGACAAGGGGGGCCATTTCGCCGCCTTCGAACAACCCGACGCTTTTGTGAACGAGTTGCGGTCGGCGTTCGGACAGTTTCGGTAGGCGCCTCGGCGTGGGTGGGTTAAACCAGTCGGTGTGATCGAAGTGTTCGCCGATGTGTGGTGCCCGTTCGCGTATGTCGGGTTGTACCTCGTGCGTCGCCGCCTTGACGCCGGCGCACCGGGCCTGGCCCTGCGCAGCCGGGCGTGGCCACTGGAACTGGTCGACGGGGCGCCGATGGACGTCGCCAAGACAGCCCGCAACATCGCCGATCTCCGCGGTCAACTCGGCCTTGACCTGTTCGACGGGTTCAACCCCGACACGTTTCCGTCCACCACGCTTCCGGCGCTCGCGGTGATCGCGGCGGCCGAGCGAAGTGACGCCGCACTCGGCGAGCGCGCCGCACTTCGGCTGCGCGAGACGCTGTTCGAGGACGGAGCGGACATCGGCCGACCCGACGTTGTGGCCGCGGTCGCGGCCGAACTCGGCGTCACCGTCACCCCCGCGGATGACCAGGCCGTCCTCGACGATTGGGTCGAGGGACAGGCCCGCGGGGTGAAGGGTTCGCCGCACTTCTTCTGCGGCGACACCGACGTGTTCTGTCCGAGCCTGTCGCTTAACCGCGCCGACGACGGCCAACTGCGTGTCGAGATCGATCGGAGCAAGCTCGAAGCATTTCTCGACGCGTGCTCGGCGTGACCAGCGCGGGCGTATCGCTGTCGCGCGGGGAGGCGCGGCGCATCGCGCTTGCCGCGCAGGGCTTCGCCAAGCCGCGGCCAAAAACAAAGGTCACGGCCAAGCACTTGCTGGGAGTGGTCGACACGCTCGGTGGCGTGCAGGTCGACGCGGTCAACGTGATGGCTCGCGCCCACCTGATGACGTTCTTCAGTCGGGTCGGTTCCTATGACGTCGAGGTGTTGAACAAACTGTGGGCGCCGGGCGGCGGTCTGCTCGAGTACTGGATGCACGGCACATGCCTCATGCGGTACGACACGTGGCCGCTGTTCGTGTGGCGGATGCGCGCCGATCGGAAGCGACATGGAGTTGATGCCACCGATGCGCGCAAGGCGCTCGCTGCGCTGCAACAAGAAGTCGACCTGCGCGGTGAAGTGACAGCCGGAGAACTCGAGGTGCGCACCACGAAGAAGGAGCCGTGGTGGGACTGGACCGTCACGAAGTCCCGGCTGGAATATCTATTTGCCACCGGTGCGATCACGGTCGGCCGCAAGCCGAACTTCGAGCGCACCTACATGTCGTTGTTCGAGGCCGTGTCCGATCACACCGTGGCGGCCCGCGACGCCATGGACACCGACGAATCTCGCCGGGCGAGCGTCCTACTCGCCGCCCGCGCGTTAGGTGTGGCGCGGGCGCGCGACCTCACCTTCTACATCTGGATGCAAGCAGCATCGGCGCGCCAGGTGATCAAGGAGGCAGTAGCGGACGGATCGCTTTTGGAGGCAGAGGTCGAGGGGGTGAAGGGCCCGTTCTATCTGCACCCTGACGCCGCCCGGCCGCGCGTGGTGAACGCGGCGGCGCTGGTCAACCCGTTTGACCCGATGTTGTGGCGCCGGGATCGCATCACCGATCTGTTCGGCTTCGACTACGTGCTGGAGATCTTCGTGCCCGAAGCGAAGCGGGTCTTCGGCTACTACGTGATGGCGTTTCTGCTGGGCGACGAGTTCGTGGCGCGGGTCGACCTCAAAGCGGACCGCAAACTCAAGCACCTGCTCGTGCAAGCGTCCTACGCGGAACTCGGCGTTGATCTCGATGTCGTCGTGCCCGCGCTTGCGCACGAACTGCGCGAGGTCGCACGGTGGCAGGGTCTGTTGGACGTGGTGGTGAAACCGAAGGGCGACTTGGCCGAGCGCCTCGCCAGCGAGTTCTAGGGAACGATGAGGTGGGTGTCGCCAAACTCGTGCCAGAGGTAGCCGTCGGCCAGCGATGCGGCGTACGACTTCTCCAGAAGTTGGCGTCCCGCGATGGCCTCGAGCATCAGCAGGTGTGACGCCTCGGGCTCGTGCCATCCGGTGATGAGCCCGTCGACGTGACGCACGCCGCGCTCGGGGGTGATCACCAGTTCGGTCCAGCCGTCGTAGGCCTCGATCGCGCCGTACGAGTCGCCGGCCGACTCGATCGCACGCACCACGGTGGTGCCGACAGCGATGACGCGCCCACCCATTTCGCGAGTGAGGTTCACGAGCGCTGCGGTGGTGGGTGGTACTCGCGTGTACTCGGGGTAGGGCAACTCGTCGGCTTCGAGGGAGGCCACGCCGGTGTGCAACACGATCGGCGCCACCATCACGCCCTTGGCGATGAGCCGCGTGATCAGTTGCGGCGTGAACGGACGGCCGGCGCTCGGCATCTCGGCGCTGCCGGGCTCGGTGGCGTAGACGTTCTGGTACATCGCGATCGGCCACGGCCGGTCGACGTAGCTGTAGCGAATGGGGCGGCCGTGCTGGCTTATCCACGTCATGTCGGGCAGCGGAAGTGTGAGGCGGGCCACGAACAGCCGGTCGCTGTCGCGATGAGGGCCGATGACGTCGAGCGAGGCCCCCTCCCCGAGCGCAACCGTTGCCGGCGGGGCGTCGTTACCCCAGCGCTCCGTGGTGCCGCCTATGACCCGGCGGAACTCGACCACCCACCGATCTGTCGTCAGCTTGGTCGACAGGTGAACGACGATCCGCTCACCGCCGGTCGTGATGCCATTCATGGCGGCGGCCAACACACCCGACGTGTTGACGACCACGAGGTCACCGGCGTTCAGGAAATCGGGCAGTTGGCGAAATCGGGTGTGCACCAGTTCGTTCGTGGCGCGGTGGCCGACCATCATCCGCACGCCGTCGCGCGAGAGGCGTCGGCTCTCGGGCGGCGCGCTCGCCTCCAAGGAGTGGGGGAGCTCGAACGCGAGGCGAGAAGTGGCCATCACGCCACATCCGCGAGAGATTCAGCACGTACGAACCCGCTGTCGGGACGATCGCGGAGCAGCCGGGCGAACGCGGGCACGGCCACGGCTTCGGGCGTCGGACGGTCGCTGATGTCCTCGCCCGGGAACGCGTCCTGGTGCATCTGGGTGCGCATGTCGCCCGGATCGAACCACCACACCCGCACGTCGGGTTCTTCGGCGGCGAGCACGTTGCTGATCTGTTCGAGAGCGGCCTTCGACGCGCCGTAGGCGCCCCATCCTTCGTAGGCACCATGCGCGGCGTCGCTCGTGATATTCGCGATCGCGCCGTGGCGGCCGCGCAGGGTGGGGAGCGCGGCCTGGATCAACGCGAGCGGTGCGCCGGCATTGGTGCGGATCACGTTCGCGAACTGCTCGATGGGCAGGTCGGCCAGCGTCGGCATCGGGGACGAGCCCAACGTGCTGGCGTTATTGACGAGCAAATCGAGGCCGCCGGCCCGTTCGGCCGCGGCGAGTAAGTCGTCGCGGTGGACGGCGTCGGTGATGTCGCCCGGCATCGGGATCACGCTGGGGCCGAGTTGCGCCGCGGCGGTGAGTACGGCGTCGATGTTTCGGCCGTCGATGATGACGGTCCAACCATCGTTCGTGAGTTGTGCAGTGAGCGCCCGGCCGAATCCTCGGGAGCCTCCAGTGATGATCGCTGTTGTCATGCGGCCACCGTAGGACTTAAACTTCACTTTAAGTCAAGCTCTAGAGGTGAGAAATATGGAACTTTCCATCGGAGAGGTCGCCGAGCGTGCTGGGATCGCGCCCTCGGCACTGCGCTTCTACGAGAAGGAGCGTCTCATCCACTCCGATCGGAGCGACGGCGGCCAGCGGCGCTACCACCGCGACGTGCTGCGCCTCGTCGCTTTCATCCGCGCCGCGCAGCGTGTCGGGCTCACCCTCGACGAGATCCGCGAGGCGCTCGCGACCCTGCCTGCCAAGAAGGTTCCGACCGCGGCCGACTGGGCCCGCCTGTCCCGGG
>JACCXE010000385.1 GCA_013697265.1 Actinomycetota bacterium
CACCAGCCCCGGTCGGCCAACTCGCCGAGGTGGGGCCGCTCGTCGCCGAGCGTCGTGGACTTGCCGTGACCGGGCAGCACGATCATGTCGTCGGGGTAGGTGAAGAGCCGCGCGTCCAGTGACCGCATGATGGTGGCGAAGTCGCCGCCCTCGAACTTCGTGTTTCCGGGGCCGCCGGGAAACAACGTGTCGCCGCTGAGAAGCAGGGGCGTGCCCTGCACCTGGAAACACATCGACCCGGGCGTGTGTCCGGGGGTAGCGATCGTGTCGATGCGCAGGCGCCCGACTTCGAGCACCGACTCGTCCTCGAGGATGTCGTCGTAGGACGGCAGCATCCCGGCGTCAGCCTGGGTCACCGCCACCCGGTAGCCGGCGTCGCGAATTTGGGGCACGGCCTGGATGTGGTCCCAGTGGCCGTGCGTCTCGACCACCCGACGCACGTCCAGCGCCTGGCACAACTCGAGCAGCTTTTCGTGCTCGTTGGCGGCGTCGACGAGCACCCCGTCGCCCGTCTCTTTGCATCGAACGACGTAGACATTGTTGTCGTAGGAGCCGACGACCACCATGTGGACCTCGGCCAGTGCGTCCTCGTAAATGAGCGTGCTCACGGATTCACTCTACGAGTCCCCGACCCGTGCCGGTTCGGTGGAAACTTGACCGGCCGGTCTAGTAAGCATTGGCGTTCCTATTTGTCGTCGCGACCTTGGAGAAACACCGTGAATTTCGCCTTCACCGAAGAGCAGGATGAACTGCGTAGCTCGGTTCGCCGCTTCCTGGACGACAAGTCGTCCTCGCCCGAGGTGCGTCGCCTTATGGAAACCACCGAGGGCTACGACCCCGCGGTATGGGACCAGATGGCGAACCAGCTGGGCCTCCAGGGCCTGGCAATTCCCGAGGAATTCGGTGGCTCCGGCTACACCTTCATCGAGCTTGGCATCGTGCTCGAAGAGATGGGCCGCTCGCTTTTGTGCGCACCGTTCTTCTCCTCGGCCGTGCTGGCGACCACGGCCCTGCTGCATTCAGGCGACGACTCGGCCAAGAAGGAATATCTTCCGGGCATCGCGAGCGGCGAGACCATCGCCACGCTGGCCTTCACCGAGCAGAGCGGCAACTGGGCCGAAGAGGGCATCACCACACCCGCTACGCAGTCGGGCGACGCCTGGACGATCACGGGCGAGAAGATGTTCGTGCTCGACGGCCATGTCGCGAACCTGATCGTCGTCGCGGCCCGAACCGGCGCCGGCGTGTCGCTGTTCGCGGTCGACGCCTCCGACGCGAGCGTCACCCGCGAGGCGCTGTCCACGATGGACCAGACCCGCAAGCAGGCCCGAGTCGAGTTCAACAACACGCCCGCCCGCCTCATCGGCACGGACGGCGGCGGCTGGGCCACCATGAACGCCACCCTCGATCTCGCCGCGGTTGCGCTGGCCAACGAGCAGGTCGGCGGGGCCCAGAAGGTGCTTGAGATGTCGGTGGACTACGCCAAGGTGCGCGTGCAGTTCGGTCGTCCGATCGGTTCATTCCAGGCGATCAAGCACAAGTGCGCCGACATGCTGCTCGAGGTCGAGTCAGCCAAGTCCGCCGCGTACTACGCGGCGTGGTGCGCAGCCGAAGGCAACGACGAACTGCCCGTCACGGCGTCGCTGGCCAAGGCCTACTGCTCGGACGCGTACTTCCACGCTGCGGCCGAGAACATCCAGATCCACGGCGGCATCGGCTTCACTTGGGAGCACGACGCCCACCTCTACTTCAAGCGGGCCAAGTCGATGGAACTGTTCCTCGGCGACCCTACGTATCACCGCGAGTTGCTCGCCCAACGCATCGGAATCTAAATGTCGCGACGCGTTTTCGTCATTTTGGTGGCGGCGCTCGTAGCCATTTGCGCGCTGGCGGCCGCGCCCGCGTTCGCGCAGTCGGAAACAACTGTCGGTACGACGCCTGAAACGACCGAAGCAACCGCGGTCACGCCGGCAACCGCTCCTCCGGTGACCTCGCCGTCCACCACGGGGCGCCGCCCGAACACGACGGTAAAGCGGTCGACGACCACGAGTTCGTCGACGACGAGTTCGTCCACGACCAGCACGACCATCGGCGCCGAGAAAGACGAGCCAACGAACGGCGGGGCGGTAGTGCTGCTCATTGTGTTGATCGTTGCGATCGCCGCGGTTGTGATCGGCGTTTTCGTGCGCATGCGCCGCGAGGTCTAGAAACTCCCGTGGTCATCGCTGCAGCACTACTGACGACGCTGATCGTTTTTGCTATAGCGGCGGGCGCCGTGGGGCGCGAGGCGCATCTGCTCGACGCCGTGCCCGCCCGGCCCGTGTTCGACCCCGATGAAGCGACAACGTGGATCGCTGAAAACCTGCCCCCGCAGACCACGGCCTCGCTCTCATATGTCGAAGTGCAAAGCATCGTCGACTGGACCGTGCAGTTGTTGCGTGAGAACGCCGGCGTCGTGACAACGAGCGGCGAAGTGCCCGACGCCGGTGAGGCCGTGGTGGTCGACGAGGCGTCCGCGGTCGCAAACGCGGTAAGTCGGGCTGCGGCCGAAGGGCGCATGCTGGTGATCGACGACGCCCGCGACGTCGTGGCGGCACTGTTCGCGTATCTCGAAACGATCGGCGCGGTTGGTCCCGTCGCCGACGACTAGCGCCCCGAACCGCCTATTTCTTCAGCATCTGTTAACCGCATGTAAATGACACCACAAGCGCTCCAGTTTCTGATTTACTGCGTGGACCAGAGAAAGGAGGTGGTCCAGCGAATGCATTTACGTTTTAGGACTCTGGAGGTGGCTGGCCGCTAAGGCGGCTTGTCGGACCACCCGGCGAATACTCGCCAGTCACCCCCGTTGGTACCCCGGGCAGGCCTTCGTCCTCCCTGCGTAGTCCGGTCAGCGGGACTTTCCGATAGTTATCTCAGTTGAAGGGACGCCAAGGTGGCGTCCCTTCAACGCGTCTGAGGCCGCAGTGGCTCCGCTAGTTTCAAACGGCAATGAGTCGGCCTACGCGTTTCGAACACAACCGCTTCCTGGGCGACAAGCGTTCGCAAGTTGTCTACGACCTCGATGCCGCCGATCTCGATGCGGCGCGGGTTGATGCGCTCGTCGCCGCGCAGACCTACCAGACCTTCGGGCCCGATCGCCTAGCGGAGGCACGCAACCGCGGCTACAAGCTGTGGAAGGGCCACTCCGACCGCGACCCCAAATAGGTGGCTGAGCCCGTCGTCTTGCCGGGGGCGGCGGGCGACCTCGTCGGACAACTCGCACTCCCGCCGGGAGCCGAACGGGGCGCCGCGGCCGTGGTGATTTGTCACGGCTTCCCGTCGCCGCAGCGCGGCGCGCTGGCCAGCGGCGAGGGCTACGCCGACCTCGCCCAGTTCGTCGCGGACGAAACCGGTGCCGCGGTGCTGACCTTCACCTTCCGGGGATGCGGCAAATCGGATGGCGATTTTTCGTTGTCTGGATGGATCGAAGACCTCGGTGTCGCGATCGACTGGATCACCCAGACACGCAACGTGGTGGAGGTTGGCGTCGCCGGGTTCAGCGCTGGCGGTGCCGTCGCGTTGTGCCGCGGCGCCACCGACAGCCGCATCAAATCGGTAGCGGGGTTCGCGGTGCCGTCCACCTTCGACAGCTGGTCGGCCGAGCCCCGTCGCTTTCTCGACGCCTGCCGCGAACTGGGCGTTGTGAAGAACAAGCGGTTCCCCGAGGACGTGGGGGTGTGGGCGACCGAGTTCGTGGACGAAAGCCCGCGCAAGGCCATCGCGAAGATGGGCAAGCGGCCCGTGCTCTTGGTGCACGGCAGTGACGACGACGCCGTGCCGATCGCGTCCGCGCGCGAGTTGATGGCCGCGGGCGGCGAAGACGGCGACGTCGATGTGCGTGTTCTCGTCGGCGCGTTGCATCGGCTTCGACACGACCCGCGGGCAATCGCGGTGCTGGTGGGGTGGGCGTCGCGCCTCGGTCCTCCGCGCAACGAGGCCCAATGAGCAGTGTGCTGCGCGCGTGGGACGGCGACGCGTACCACCGCTTGTCCACCCCGATGGTCGACATGGCCATACCGGTGCTCGATCGGCTGGCGCTCATCGACGGTGAATCGGTGCTCGACGCCGGTTGTGGTAGCGGACGGGTCACCGCGTTCGTGGTGGAGCGCAACCCGCACGGTCGCGTCGTCGCGGTCGACGCCGACCTCTCTATGGTGCGCGCCGCGAGCGAAACGCTCGGGGGCACAGACGCCGTCGTGCGTCAGGTCGACCTGCTCGAGTTGGATCTGCCCGCGCTCGAACTCGGTGTTGACGCGGTTGACGCGGTGTTTTCGACGGCGACGTTCCACTGGATCAAGGACCACGACACACTGTTCCGTCGCCTGTTCGGCGCGCTCGTGCCCGGCGGGCGGATGGAGGCGCAGTGCGGCGGCGGTCACAACATCGAACGCGTGCACGGGGTGGCCCGCCAGGTGGCGGCCAAGCCCGAGTATCGCGACGCGCTCGTCGATATCGAGCAAGTCACCAACTTCTACACGCCGGATCAGACCGAGCAGCGTCTGCGCGACGCGGGGTTCGTCGACCTGAAGTGCTGGCTTGAAGACGTGCCGGTCGTTTCTGACGACCCGGTCGGCTACTTGTCCGCGATCATTCTCGGGCAACATCGCGAACGGCTCGGCGAGGAAGTCGGAGCGAGGTATGTGCGCGAGGTCGCCGACGGTCTCGGGTATCCAGGCACCGTTACTTTCGACTATGTCCGTTTGAACATCTCAGCCCGGAGGCCGGCGTGAACCAGTGGATACAGCAGCTCGACGAGGGGCCAGCCGACGGGCCTCGGCTCGCGGTCAAAGACGCGATCGACGTCAAGGGCGCCGTCACCACCGCGGGCTGCCAAGCGCTGGCTGATCGCGCCGTCGTCGCTGATGACGACGCGGCGTGCGTCACAACGGCCCGCGCCGCCGGGGCACGCATCGTCGGCAAGTCGAACCTGCACGAGTTGTGTTTCGGCACGACCGGGCTCAATCCGACCTTCGGCGACCCGGTCAACCCGCGCTGGCCCGACCTCGTACCGGGCGGGTCGTCGAGCGGGTCTGCGGTGGCGGTGGTGCTCGAGGAAGCCGACGTGGGTTACGGCACCGACACGGGCGGATCGGTCCGGCTGCCCGCCGCGTGTTGCGGCATCGCCGGGCTCAAGACGACGCATGGCCGAGTGTCGCTCGAGGGCGTGTGGCCGCTGTCGCCTTCGCTCGACACGATCGGCCCGCTCGCCCGCGACACCGCCGGCCTCGTAACGGGCATGCAGATGTTGGTGCCGGGCTTCACCGTCGATGGTGTCGACCCGGCAACGGTTGTAGGCCGGCTGGCCACCGCGCCGGACGTGTCGGTCGACCCTGCCTTCGACCGGGCGGTCGACGACGCGTTGCGCGACGCAGAAATGAACGTCGAGCCCGTCGAGCTTGCGGGGTGGGATCGATGCGGCCGGTCCTTCGCCCTGGTGATCGGCTACGAGGCCTGGCGGTCCGACGAAGATCTGCTCGCCATTCCCGGCGGGGTCCACGATTACGTAGGCGAGCGGTTGCGGGGTTGTGCCGGAATCACAGCCGACGCGTACGACGAGGCCTTGCGCGAAAAGGAACAGTGGACCCGCGAGGTGCTCGCCTTGCTCGCGCGGGTGCCCGTGATCGCGCTGCCCACGCTGCACGAGGCCCCGGTCGACGTCGACGCGCCGTTTTTGCCCAACCCGCTGGTGTTCCCGTTCAATCTGGCCGGTGTGCCCGCCGTGTCTATCCCGCTACCCGGTGGCCCCGGCACCAGCCTGCAGCTTGTCGCCGCGCCCGGTGGCGAAGAGCTGTTGCTGGCAACCGCCGCCCGCGTCGAGGCCTCGCTGTAACTCGCATTCTTTCAAACCACTAAGCACCTATTAATACGCGTGCATTAGAGTGTCGGGATGGCCGATCTCGTAATTCGCAACGCCAGTATTGTCGACGGCACCGGCGCTCCGGCCTACGGCGGCGACATCGTGATCGACGGCGACACGATCACCTCCATCGAGGCGCCCGGCACCGCACAGGCGGGTACCCGCGAGATCGACGCCGCGGGCAAGCTCGTCGCCCCCGGCTGGGTCGACATCCACACGCACTACGACGGCCAGGTCACCTGGGATCCCGAGGTCACGCCGTCGTCATGGCACGGCGCCACGACGGTCGTCATGGGCAACTGCGGCGTGGGATTCGCGCCGGCCCGTCGCGGCACCGAAGAGCAGGCACTGCTGATCGAACTCATGGAGTCGGTCGAAGACATCCCCGGAACCGCGCTGCATGAGGGCATCGACTGGCAGTGGGAGAGCTTCCCCGAATACATGGACGCGCTCGACTCCATGCCGCGGGTGCTCGACATCGCCGCGCAGGTGCCGCACGCCGCGCTGCGCGCATATGTAATGGGCGACCGCGCCCACGACGACGACGCCACCACCGAAGACGTTGCGATGATGGCCAAGCTCTCGGCCGAAGCGATCGAGTCCGGCGCGGTTGGCTTCTCCACGTCGCGCACCGTCTTGCACCGTTCGAAGTACGGCTTGGTGCCGGGCACCACGGCGCCGGGCGAAGAAGTCGTCGCCATCTCCGAGGCAATCGGTAAGACCGGCAAGGGCGTCATCCAGATCATCAGCGACCGCTCCGGTCATGACTGCCCCGAACGCGACTGGATGGTCGACATCGCGCGCAACACAGGTCGCCCGGTCACGTTCCTCACTGCGCAGACGCCGTTCGCCCCCGAGGGCTACCGCGACGTGCTGGCGCACGCGCAGGCGCTGCAGGAAGAGGGCGTGCAGTTCGTGCCCCAGGTCGGCAACCGCCCGACCGGCATGTTGTTCGGTCTGCAGTCGTCGTTCCACCCGTTCATCACGCATCCGACGTACCGGGCGATGCGCGACCTGCCCCTCGATGAGCGTGTCGCCGAACTGCGTAAGCCCGAGGTCCGCGAGGCGTTGCTCAGCGAAGAGGGCAAGGCGATGTCGCCCCTGATGTCGCGTTGGGACCACATGTTCCAACTGGGCGATCCGCCGGACTACGAACCGCCGCGTGAAGCGTCTGTGGCCGCGACGGCCGAGCGTGAGGGTCGCCGTCCCGAGGAAGTGGCGCTGGACTGGTTGCTCGAGCGCGAGGGCAAGGCGTTGTTCTTCGCGCCGCTCGCGTCGTATGTGGATCACAACTTCGACGCGATCCGCGAAATGGTGTCGCACCCGTCGACGGTCCTCGGCCTTTCCGACGGTGGCGCCCACTGCGGTCTCATTTGCGACGCGTCGATGACCACGTTCAACCTCACGCACTGGGCTCGAGACCGCAAGCGGGGCGAGAAGTTGCCGATCGAGTTCGTCGTGCAGCAGCAGACGCAGCGCACTGCCAATCTCTACGGTTTCACCGACCGCGGCGAGATCAAGCCGGGCAAGCGAGCCGACCTCAACGTGATCGACTTCGACAACTTGCAGATCCACGCGCCCGAGATGATCTTCGACCTCCCCGCCGGCGGCCGCCGCCTCGTGCAATACGTCGACGGGTACACCGCGACGATCTGCGCCGGCCAGGTCACTTTCGAAAACGGCCAGCCGACCGGCGCCCGTCCCGGCCGCCTGGTCCGCGCTTAAAACCACCCGAACTCGGTTCATTTCGGCGCTCTTTACACGCCCAACTGAACCCAATTCGGAGGGCTTGGTC
>JACCXE010000406.1 GCA_013697265.1 Actinomycetota bacterium
TGTTTGACAAGCACTGGAGGTCCCAGGTCGAGCGGGTCACGGTCCCCATTGGGAACGCCGTCGGCCGCAGCGGTGTCTCGCCCGACCACCTCACCGCCACCGGGTTGGTATTTGCCGGAGCGGCAACGGCGGCCATCGGATCGGGCCACCTGGCCCTAGGCACCGGGCTGTACATCGCCGCCGCCCTGCCCGACATGTTCGACGGAGCAGTGGCCAAGGCCACAGGCACGTCGAGCTCCCGCGGTGCGTTCTTCGACTCGGTCGCGGACCGCGTCACCGACATGGCCATCCTGGGCGGCATCGCGTATTACCTCGCCGGGAAAGACGGGGGACGGGCCGCGCTGTTGCCCATGGCCGCGATGGCCGTCGCCACCCTGGTTTCCTACGAGCGGGCGCGAGCCGAATCTCTTGGCTACAACGCCAAGGGGGGGTTGATGGAGCGGGCCGAGCGCACGATCGCGTTGATGATCGGCATCGCCTTCCCGGTGCTTTTGATCCCGGTGCTCTGGCTGATGCTCGGCCTCACGTCGTTTACTGCGGTGCACCGGTTCGTAATGGTGTGGCGCCAGGCGGCCAAGCCGCCGCGCGTTCGCCCCGTTGGTCGGGCCCGGTCGGCTCGCAACGATCGCGTCACCTGGGCCGTGCGGGCCGAGCGCTGGCGGGCCTGGCGCGAACAACTGGCCAGCGAAGGCCGTGTGCGTACCGGCGTGGCTCGACGCGAACGCGTCCGCCGCCGCCCCACCAACCGCCCGTAAGTTCTGTTTTTACCCGGGCGGGCACCCCGCAGGCCCGCCCTCCTCCGCAACATGGGGCCCCTCGCTTCGCTCGCCCCATGGCGGCCGTTAGGTTTCTCCCATGTCGCGGGTCTCGGAATTTCGACGGCTCGCGCCCTACTACGGGTACCGGGCCATCGACGGGCTGGCAAAGTCGATCCCTGCGCCGGTGGCCCACCGGCTCGCCTCCACCATGATGCGGGGCCTGTCGGGCCGCCTCGGCGAACGCAGCGACGTCGTGCGGGCTCACATGCGCCGGGTGCTTGGCCCCGGTGTGAGCGACGAGACGATCGAGCGCACGGCCAACGAATGCTTCGCCGTGTTCGGCCGCTACTGGGCCGAGGCGTTTCGCATCTCCACGCTGAGCCGGGCCGAGCTCGACGCCGGCATGGAGTGGGAGGGTCTCGTCCACGTCGAAGAGGCGCTTGCGTTGGGCAAGGGTGCGATTCTGGCCATGCCCCACATAGGCGGGTTCGACTGGGGCGGTGCCTGGTTCGCGGCGTCGGGCTATCAGACAACGGTGGTGGCCGAAACCCTCGAGCCGCCTGAGCTCTTCACGTTCTTCAAGTCGTTGCGCGAAGGCTTCGGGCTCGAAGTCGTCGGCTTGGGCGAGTCGGCCACGGCGATCATCAAGCGTCTACGGGGCAACGGCCTAGTCGGCTTGGTGTGCGATCGCGACATCTCGGGCACCGGCGCTGAGGTGGACTTCTTCGGCTTTCCCACGAGCATCCCGGCCGGTCCGGCCACACTCGCGTTGCGCACCGGCGCTTCGCTGCTGCCCTGCGCGGTGTATTTCGAAGACGACGGGTTGCACCGCGGCGTGGTGCGCCCACCCATCGGCGTCGGACGCGAAGCGGCATTGCGCGAAGACGTGCAACGCATCACCCAGGCGATGGCGCGCGAATTCGAACACCTCATCTCTTTGGCGCCCGAACAGTGGCACGTACTGCAACCCAATTGGCCCGACCTGGTGCCGCACTCGGTAACGTCCGCGCCGTGACGTCGCCGCTGCGCATCGGGATGATCTGTCCCTACAGCCTCACAATCCCGGGCGGCGTGCAGATGCAGGTGCTCGGGTTGGCCCGTGCGTTGCG
This sequence comes from Actinomycetota bacterium, assembly GCA_013697265.1. GTDB lineage: Bacteria > Actinomycetota > Acidimicrobiia > Acidimicrobiales > JACCXE01 > JACCXE01. Next base: position 1,868 of record JACCXE010000406.1, read on the forward strand.
CGATCTCGGTCACTCGGTGCAGGTGTTGGCGCCGAGCGACGGCCCCCCGCCTGAGGCCGCGGTGACGCCGCTGGGCAAGTCGGTGCCGTTCGCGACCAACGGTTCGCTGGCGCCGATCGCTCCCGACCCCTCGGCGGCCATCCGCACGATGCGCGCGCTGCGCAACGAGCAGTTCGACATCGTGCACATTCACGAGCCGCTCGTGCCCGGCCCGTCGCTCACCGCGTTGCTGTTCTCCGAGTGCCCGCTCGTCGGCACGTTTCATCGCGCCGGGGCGAGCACGGCCTACGCGCTGCTCAAGCCGATCGTGCGCCGCATCGGCAATCGCCTCACGTTGCGCGTCGCCGTAAGCGAAGACGCGCGTCGCACCGCGTTCGACGGCATCGGCGGCGACTACAAGATCCTGTTTAACGGCATCGACGTCGAGCGCTTCTCGCGCGCCGAGCCGTGGCCGACCGACGGACCCACGGTTTTCTTCTTCGGGCGCCATGAGTCCCGCAAGGGCCTGACCGTCTTGCTCAAGGCCCGCGCTGCACTCGACGAAGACGTCACCATCTGGGTTGCCGGCGCCGGACCTGAAACCGAAGCGCTCCAGAGGCTGACGGCCGACGACCGGCGCGTGCAGTGGCTGGGCCGCGTCGACGACATCGAGTTAGCGCGACGGCTCGCCGGCGCCGACATCGCGTGCCTGCCGTCGTTGCACGGCGAGTCGTTTGGGATCGTGTTGGTCGAAGCCATGGCCGCGGGCACTGCGATCGTGGCCAGCGACATCCCCGGCTACCGGGCCGTCGCCCGTCCTGAGGAGCACGCAGTACTGGTTGCCCCGGACGACTCCGCGGCGCTGGGCCATGCGCTGCGCGACCTACTCAAGAACAAGACCCGCCGCGACGAGTTGGTCGCGGCGGGTCGAATTCGAGCCGAGGAGTTCGGGATGCCATTGCTGGCTCAGGCCTACGCGGACATCTACGCCTCGTTGATCTAGGCCGGCATCACGATGAGTTTGCACGTGCAGGCCGCCGGTGTTTCCTGCGATCGGCGGTGCTCGCTGGTTGGGTTCTCGAGCGAGAAGTAGTACTCGCCTTCGTCGCCTGGGTTCAGAGTGACCGTGATCTGGATGTGGTCGACAGCGAGCCACATCGGATAGGGAATCGCCGGGCCAGAGAAGTTCGGGCTGGGGCTCAGGTGGACGCGGGTGCCGTCGTGGTACGTACTGCCGTCGAAGGTCTGGTCGACCATCGCCCAACCGTAGAGATCGACCACGTGAGGCAAGCCGTCGGCCGGTATCACGTTGTTCGCAACCGATGTCAGAACCGACGTCGAACACAGGTCGTCGTTCAGGCTTAGCTCCCACCACGCTGCCCAAACATGGGCGTCGAAGCCGTATGGGCACATGAGCTGACCGCGGTTGCGATCGTTGTTAACGCCCGAGTTCTCGATCTCCACGTAGCGGTCGATGGCTCGAGTGTTCGGTGGCACCTTGAGCACGGTGCTCAGGTCGTCGTCGTCCCACACGCGGAGTTGGGCGGCTATCGGCGTGCCGTGCGTGTCGAGGTACACGGCTGTGCTGTTGGCATATTCGTGGCTTACTTCCTTCGAGAACTCCAGGAACTCGGAGATGTCGGCGTCGACGTAGGCCCGCGTCTTCTTGACGCTGAGCTCAAGGCGCAGATGAATGGGCGAGTTGACCGCCACCTTGGCCGAGACCTGCCCGGAGCCGAAGTTCGCCAGGTTGTGGTCGCCGCAATACATATTCGTCGGGCCGATGCACGTCGAGATGCCAGGGTCATCCGGTGTTCCCGCAGGAATCGGCGCAATGCTCGTCGTCAAGTAGTTCAGTGAACCGGCGTTGGTGTCGAAGTCCACGCCACCGCCGACACCAGAGCCCCACGCGTCGATCCAATAGCGCTTGGGGACGTCCTCCTGGGGCCGCTTCTTGAACGAGAAGCCGAGTTCTTCCGGCGGCGCCGTGTACGTGAGATATGTCTCTTCGGTCCGGTACCAGTTCGGGAAGCCTTCGAGTTCTTCGTACGACTTCTGGATGTTCATCTGGAAC
>JACCXE010000138.1 GCA_013697265.1 Actinomycetota bacterium
AAGAACCCGATCGGCGTGAAGCTGGGCCCGACGTCTGAGCCCGCCGACGTCAAGACGCTCATCGAGGCGCTCAATCCCGAGAACGAACCGGGCCGCCTCACGCTGATCACGCGCCTGGGGGCGGACAAGGTGAGCGGGCACCTCCCCCGACTTCTCGACGCGGTCAACGAGGCCGGCGCCGTCGTCACGTGGCTGTGCGACCCGATGCACGGCAACACGTTCAGCTCCGCAGGGGGCGTCAAGACCCGCCACCTCGACCAGGTCATGAACGAAGTCGAAGGTTTCTTTTCGGTGCACCGAGCGCACGGCACGTGGCCGGGAGGCATCCATGTCGAGTTGACCGGCGAAGACGTCACCGAGTGCCTCGGTGGTGCCGAAGTGATCGGCGAGGGCGACTTGGCCACGAACTACACCACGATGTGCGACCCCCGCCTCAACGGCCGCCAGTCGTTGGATCTGGCCTTCCGCGTCGCCGAGTTACTGCGCTTGAACTGATTTTCTGCTTCTCGGCGGAATGTTGAGCGGATCGGTCGGGTTTTAGTACGCTGATGCGCCCTGCCTCGACGTTGCTGTCCACGAGTACCTGAGGAGGTCACTTAAATGACCCTCGCCGAACACCCCGTCATCGACCCGCTGATCGCCGCCGATATCGCGCGCTTCGAAAAGGAGCTCGAGCGATACCTCGCCAACGGCACCGACGACGACCGATTCCGGGTGTTCCGGCTTGGCAACGGCGTGTACGGCCAGCGTCAGGGCGGCACCAACCAGATGATCCGGGTGAAGATCCCCTACGGCGGGGTCAACCCCGAACAGCTCGAGGCGTTCGCCGACATCGCGGACAAATACAGCCGGGGTTGGGGCCACATCACCACCCGGCAGAACATGCAGTTCCACTTCGTCGAGCTCACCCGCGTCCCCGAATTGCTGCGTGACCTCGGCCGGGTCGGCATGACCACCCGCGAGGCCTGTGGCGACACCGTGCGCAACGTGATGGGTTGCCACCTGGCCGGTGCGTGCCCGTTCGAGGTGCTCGACATCACGCCGTGGGCCGAAGCGACGTTCCGTTACTTCATCCGCCACCCCTACGCCCAGCGCTTGCCCCGCAAGTTCAAGATCAATTTCTCGGGCTGCGCCACCGACTGCGGCCAGGCCATGTTCAACGACGTCGGGGTTGTCGCGGTGGGCCGTCCCCTGCCCGACGGCACCATCGAGGCGGGCTTCCGCGTCTTCATCGGCGGCGGCCTCGGCGCCAACCCCCACCCTGCGATCGCGTTGGAAGACTTCACGCCCCGTGAGGAGCTGCTGGCCACGATCGAGTCGGTCCTGCGAACCTTCGACCACTACGGCAACCGCGACAACAAGCTGCGGGCCCGCCTGAAGTGGGTCGTGGCGCAGATGGGCCCCGAAGAAGTGATCGCCCGCGTGCTCAAGGAGCGCCGCTTCCTGCTGGGCTCGGCCACCTACCCGGGTGGCGTGCCTGCCCACGTCAACGAAGTCGGCGACGCGCCGGCTGGCATGGCCACCGGCGTCGAGGTCGACGCGGTCGGCTACAGCGCGGGCGTCTCGGTCACGATCAACGGCCGCGACCCGTTCGCCCGTTGGGAACAGGCCAACGTGATTCGGGGCAACGCCAAGGGCACGGTGTCCGCGGTCGCCTACGCGACTCTGGGAGACATCACGAGCGCGCAGTTCCGGGCGCTGGCCGTTATCCAGCGTGAGTTCAGCGCCAGCATCCGTCTCACAAACCGGCAGAACATCGCATTCCGCGACCTGACCGAAGAGCAGATTCCGGTGCTGTATGAGCGCCTCGAAGCCATCGGCATGGCCCAGCCCGGTGCCGAGTTGGCGCGCGACGTCGTCAGCTGCCCCGGCGCAGATACCTGCAATCTCGCGGTCACCCAGAGCCGCGGCCTGGCCAGCGCGATCAGCGAAGCGATCGAAGAAGCGGGCCTCGGTGAAGTGGGCGGCGTGCGCATCAACATCTCGGGTTGCACCAACTCGTGCGGCCAGCACCACGTGAGCGATATCGGCTTCATGGGCGTCGAACGCCGCGCCCACGGCCAAGCCGCACCTGGCTACCAGATGCTGCTCGGCGGCCACCTTGCCGACACCGAGGTCGCGTTCGGCCAAAAGGCGCTGCGCCTGCCGGCCAAGAACTGCGGCGAGGCGGCGGTGCGCGTGATCCACCGTTACGCGAACGAGCGCAACGTGGCCGAGCCGTTCCCGGCGTGGATGGAGCGCGTCGGCGGCGTGAAGGCGCTCGCCGACGACCTGCGCGACCTCGATCACTTCCCCGCACCCGACGAGGGCCCGCAGTACTACGTCGACTACGACGAAACCGGTCCGTATGTCGCCGAGGTCGGGGAGTCTGAGTGCGCGACGTAAGCCAAGGGGCGACGATCTGGCTTACCGGGCTTCCGTCCTCGGGCAAGACAACCCTGGCCTACGCGCTCGAGAAGAAGTTCATCGAAGCCGGCCAGCTCGTTGAGGTGCTCGACAGCGACGTGATTCGCCGAGGCCTCACATCCGACCTTGGCCTGTCCCCCGAAGACCGCCGCACCAACGTCGCCCGCATCGGCTTCGTAGCCGACTTGTTGTCGCGCAACGGCGTGGTCGCGCTTGCGCCGGTTATCGCGCCCTACCGCGACGCGCGTGACGCGGTCCGCGAGCTCCACGGCGACCGCTTTGTCGAGGTGCACATTGCGACCCCGGTCGAGTTGTGCGCCGAACGCGACGTAAAAGGCCTCTACGCGTTGCAGCGTGAAGGGAAGCTCACGGGCCTTACCGGCGTTGACGACCCGTATGAAGAGCCGCTGCACCCCGAGGTCACCTTGGACACCAGCGGCATGACCCTCGACGAATCGGTGGAGGTGCTGTGGCAAGCATTGCACCGCTAAGCACGGGCGCCGATTTCTCCGACACCGAATTGCGCGAAGTCAGCGACTCGTTCGAGACGGCGTCGCCGTCGACGATCATCGGCTGGGCCGTCGAGCAGTTCCACCCCCACCTGTGCCTGACCGCGTCGATGACCGACGCGGTGCTGGTCGACGTCGCCGTGAAGGTCGAGCCCTCCATCGAGGTCGTGTTCATCGACACCGGCTACCACTTCCCCGAAACGCTCGACACGGTCGAACAGGTGCGGCGCAAGTACGGGTTGAACCTTCGGATGATGACCGTGCCGACCCACGACGAAGACCTTTGGAAGATCGACCCCGAGAACTGCTGCTCAGCGGTGAAGGTCGGCCAGCTCGACCGGGCGCTCGCGGGCAAGGAAGCGTGGATGAGCGGCCTGCGTCGTGACGAGGCCGAGACCCGCGCCAACGCGCCGATCGTGGCCCGCGACCTGCGCGGCCTCATCAAGGTCAACCCGATCGCGAACTGGACCGCGCAAGACGTCGCCGGTTACATCGCCGACCACAACATCATCGTCAACCCGCTCATCGCCCAGGGCTACCCGTCGATCGGCTGCTGGCCCTGCACCAAGCCGGTGACCGACGGTGACGACCCGCGTTCGGGGCGATGGGCCGGCCAAGACAAGACCGAGTGCGGGCTTCATCTATAGGTCATGTCCTTGACAACCGAGCACGAACCAACGGGCCGTTACGAACTGTCGCACCTCGACGCAATTGAGGCCGAGGCGATCTTCGTCATGCGCGAGGTCGCGGCGAGCTTCGAGCGCCCGGTGCTGCTCTTCAGTGGCGGCAAAGACTCGATCATCATGTTGCGCCTGGCAGAGAAGGCGTTTCGCCCCGGCCGCTTCCCGTTCCCGTTGATGCACGTCGACACCGCTCACAACTTTCCCGAGGCGATCGACTTTCGCGACCGGCGCGTCGCCGAGTTGGGCGAGCGCCTCGTGGTGGCCAGCGTCCAAGAATCGATCGACAACGGTCGCGTGGTCGAAGAGACGGGGCCGCGTGCGTCGCGCAACCGCCTACAGACCGTCACCTTGTTGGACGCTATCGAAGCGCACAAGTTCGACGCCTGCTTCGGCGGCGCCCGCCGCGACGAGGAAAAAGCGCGAGCCAAAGAGCGCTTCTTCAGCTTCCGCGACGAGTTCGGCCAATGGGACCCTAAGACGCAGCGCCCCGAACTGTGGAGCCTCTACAACGGCCGCATCCGCAAGGGCGAGCACATCCGAGCGTTTCCGATTTCAAACTGGACCGAGCTCGACGTGTGGCAGTACATCCGCCGCGAGGAACTCGAGATCCCTTCGATCTACTTCAGCCACGAGCGCGAAGTCTTCGAGCGCGACGGGATGCTGCTTTCCCCCGCCCCGTTCCTGCAGCCGATGGGAAACGAGACGCTGCAAAACCGCGTCGTCCGCTACCGCACGGTCGGCGACATGAGCTGCACCGGCGCGGTCGAGAGCGAAGCGGCCACGCTCGACGCGATCATCGAAGAGGTCGCCGCCTCTCGCATCACCGAGCGCGGCGCCACCCGCGCCGACGACCGCTTCACCGAAGCCGCCATGGAAGACCGCAAGAAAGAGGGCTACTTCTAAGTGGAACTCCTCCGGTTCTCCACTGCGGGCTCGGTCGACGACGGCAAGAGCACGCTCATCGGTCGGTTGCTGTACGACTCGAAGGCGATTTTCGAAGACCAGATGGAAGCCGTCGAGCGATCGAGCGAACAGCGTGGCCTCGACTACGTGAACCTGGCGCTGCTCACCGACGGCTTGCGGGCCGAACGCGAGCAGGGCATCACGATCGACGTGGCCTACCGCTACTTCGCCACCCCGCGGCGCAAGTTCATCATCGCGGACACGCCCGGCCACATTCAGTACACGCGCAACATGGTCACGGGTTCGTCCACGGCTGACGTGGCGCTGGTGCTGGTCGACGCCCGTAACGGGCTGGTCGAGCAGAGCCGACGCCACGCGTTCCTGGCCACGCTGCTCCAGATCCCCCACGTGATCGTGTGCATCAACAAGATGGACCTCGTCGACTACGACCAGAAGATCTACGAGTCGATCCGCGACGAGTTCCGCGACTTCGCCACCAAGCTCGAGATCGCCGACCTTTCGTTCATTCCTGTTTCCGCGCTGAAGGGCGACAACGTGGTGTCGCCGTCCGAGAACATGCCGTGGTACCGGGGCTTGCCGCTACTCACCCATCTCGAAGAGCAGGAAATCGCGACCGACCGCAACTTGGTCGACGCGCGCTTTCCGGTGCAGTACGTGATCCGTCCCCACAACGACGAACACCACGACTACCGCGGCTACGCGGGCCAGGTGGCCGGCGGCGTGTTCCGTCCCGGCGACGACGTGCTCGTGCTGCCCAGCGGGCTGAACACGAAGATCGCGTCGATCGACACCTACGACGGTCCGGTTGAAGAGGCGTTTTCGCCGATGGCAGCCACGATTCGCCTCGAGGACAACATCGACATCTCTCGCGGCGACATGATCTGCCGGCCGGGTAACCACCCCGAGCCGAGCCAAGACATCGAGGCCCTGGTCTGCTGGTTCCACGAGTCGCCCATGAAGTTGAACGGCAAGTACGCGATCAAACACACGACGCGTGAGGCGCGCGCGGTTATCAAGGACCTGCGCTACCGCCTCGACATCAACACGCTGCACCGCGACGAGGCCGCCGAACAGCTCACCTTGAACGAGATTGGTCGTGTCGCCCTGCGCACGACGACGCCGCTCATGGCCGACGAGTACCGCCGCAACCGCACGACCGGCTCGTTCATCC
>JACCXE010000452.1 GCA_013697265.1 Actinomycetota bacterium
CCTCACGCTTTTCAGGCGCGCGCTCTGCCATCTGAGCTACCCGACCGTGGCGGTCCTGACGGGATTTGAACCCGCGACCTCCGGCTTGACAGGCCGGCGTGCACTCCAAACTGCACCACAGGACCAATACGGTGTTTGCTGCACCGCTCTTGCGAGCGGAGGCGCCACGGTAGCAGCCGACTCGTCTCCGGCTAATTTCGTTCTGTGACTACCGAAGCCGACGTCGTACAGGCCACCAAGCAACTGCTGGCCGATTTCCCGCCCGAAACGACCAAGCCCGGCGACTTCTGGGGCGCCCAGTACGACGCCGGTCTGGCCTGGGTCCATTTCCCCGTCGGCCGTGGGGGACTGGCCGCCTCGCCCAAGTTGCAAGAGAAGATCGACATGGCCCTGCGCGAGGCTGCCGCCCCGATCAACATGGGTTACAACCCGATCGGCGTCGGCATGGCCGCGCCGACGGTGCTCACCCACGGCTCCGACGAACTCATTGACGCCACGCTGCGCAAGAACTTCACGTGCGAAGAGGTGTGGTGCCAGCTGTTCTCCGAACCGGGCGCCGGCTCCGACCTCGCCGGCCTGTCCACCAAAGCAGTGCGCGACGGCGACGAGTGGATCCTCAACGGACAGAAGGTGTGGACGACGTTGGCCCACATGGCCACGTGGGGCCTCGTGGTTGCTCGCACCGACAGTGAGGCCCCCAAGCACAAGGGCCTCACCTACTTCGTGATGGACATGCACGCCGAAGGCGTCGAGGTGCGGCCGCTGCGCCAGATCACCGGCGAGGCCGAGTTCAACGAGGTGTACATGACCGACGCGCGCGTGCCCGACTTGCACCGCCTTGGCGAAGTCGGCAACGGCTGGGCCGTGTCGATGACCACGCTGATGAACGAGCGCGTGTCGATTGGCGGTTCGATTGCGCAACGCGGCTCGGGACCGATTGGTGACGCGGTGAAGTTGTGGAAGCAATACGGCCACGACGACCCGGCGGTGCGCGACGAACTCATGCGGTTGTGGTGCGACGCCGAGACCGCGCGGCTCACGAACATCCGCGCCCAGATGGCGCGCGTCGGCGGCAACCCCGGCCCGGAAGGTTCGACGGGCAAGCTCGCCTACGCCGAGAACAACAAGGCGATCTACGCGTTCAGCATGAACCTGCGCGGCGCCGACGGCATGTTGATCGGCGGCGACGGTTACAAGCTGACCCGGCCGACCCACGCCGGGTTCGCCGGTGAGGGCGAGACCACCAAGGCCTTCCTGCGCAGCCGGGCCAACTCGATCGAGGGCGGCACGTCCGAGATCATGCGCAACATCTTGGGCGAGCGGATCCTCGGCCTCCCGGGCGAGCCCCGCGTCGACAAAGACTTGCCCTGGTCCAAGGTGCCGCGGTCATGAGCCTGCGCGTTGTCGGCGCTGGCCTCGGCCGCACCGGCACGAACTCGTTGATGGTCGCGCTAGAGCAGTTGCTTGGCGCGCCCTGCTACCACATGTATCAGTGCTTCGTGCGGGACGACGCGCAGAAGTGGCTCGACATCGGACGGGGTGACAAGGCGCTACTGCACGAGGTCGTCGCCGATTGCGCGGCGGCCGTGGACTGGCCGGCGAGCGCGTATTGGGAGGAGCTCGCCGCCGCGAATCCGGACGCGATCATCCTGTTGTCGACCCGCACCAGCGGCGAGGCGTGGTTCAAGAGCGCCAACGACACGATCTTCCCGGCCATGAGCCGCGCCGATGGACCGTGGCGCGAGATGGTCGACGAGTTGTTCGCCAACACGTTCACGCCCGACGTGCTCGACAAGGACAAGGCGATCGCCGCGTACGACGCGCACAACGCACACGTGCGGGCCATCGCCGACCCGAAGCGGCTCCTCGACTGGCAGGCAAGTGATGGGTGGGAACCGATCTGCGCCGCGTTGGGCCTGCCCGTCCCCGACAACGAGTTCCCGCACACGAACTCGACCGAGGACTTCCTCAATCGACGGTTCGAAGCGGACTAATTCCTAACTGACCAGGCCCAGGCGGTGCAGTGCGGCGTGGAACTCCGGGAAAAGGTCGAAGGTCAGGATTTCGTCGGCGCCGACCCAGCGAACGTCGTCGGTCTCCCAGCTGCGCACGGGCGGTGGGTCGAAGCGATTGTCCACGTCGAGGATCACCGTCCAGTAGCTCCACCCGCCGTGGTCATCCTCGTGGAGTTCGGCCACTTCGTAGGACGCAGGCAACGGTCCTACCTCTTCGCTGAACTCGCGCAAGGCAGCTTCGAGCGGCGTTTCGCCTTCGTCGATCGCGCCGCCCGGAATCGCCCACGAGCCGCCGCGATGGCAGTGCATCGAGCGCAGGGCGAGAAAAAACGCGACGTCGTCGCCGTCGGTGTGTCGCAGCAACACGCCGGCCGCACCGAAGCGCCCCCAGCGCGCCGAACCGTCGGCCAGGGTTATGAATCCGTCACCCGACCGTCGCATGCCAACGACCGTACCCGCGTTCGTAGGCTTCTTCGATCGTTCATTTTCCCGCCGATACAGGCGGCGCTATGAGCACGTAATCTACGTAAGTGGGCGATTCCGCTGATGGGGGGATTAGCGGTGGGCACGAACCGCTCCGCCTTCCCCCGACGCTGCAGCCCAAGCGGCGACGCGACACGCGCTGGGCTCGACCGATCATCGGCGTGGCCGTGCTCGCCATCGGTGCGGTGGTCGCATCGTCGCTGCTCAATCACGAAGTGTCCAAACGTCTCGCGACCGTGCCCATCGAGGGCACCACTACCACCTCGCCCGAGGTCGTCACCACTACCACGGTGGCGGCAGTTGCCGTCACGCCCAAGGGTTCAGGCGCCCGCAGCACCCGCCGGGCGCCGACTACCAGCACGCCTGCGCCGAGCACCACCAGCACCACGGTCGACGTACCGCCCGAGACGCAGTCCGAAGTCATCGCGGCGCTCGACAAGCTCGCCGTGGCCGACGAGCACTCCCAGGCGGGCAAGTACGGCCGTTTCGGTTACTGGCGCGACGACGATAAAGACGGTTGCAACACCCGCGCAGAAGTGTTGATCGCAGAGTCGAGCGAGACCGTTGAGCGAACAGTGGCGTGCCGGATACTCCGGGGCAAGTGGCTTTCGCCCTACGACAACGCGGTGCTTACCGACCCCATCGAGGTCGCGATCGACCACGTCGTCACGATCACCGAGGCGTGGGAATCAGGCGCCTGGCAGTGGACCGACATCCAACGCAACGACTACGTGAACGATCTCGAGCACCCCGATTTCCTGGTGGCGGTTTCCAACGCCATAAAAGACACCAAGGGCGACAAAGACCCGGGCGAGTGGCTGCCCCCGGTCGAGACGTACCGTTGCGACTACCTGCGGGCGTGGGTGCACCTCAAGACCGTCTACAAGATGAGCGTCGATCCCGGCGAGCGCGAGGCAATCGCCGTCGGCGCTCTCCACTGCTAACGCGGCAGGAGTGCACTTCGTCGTCGTAGGAATACGAGCACCGAGGCGCCCGTCAAGAGCCGGACCCGTGCGTCGCCGAACAACCCGAAGCTCACGCGCAAGTGTGTTACGTGGTCGCCGTTGCTATCCCGATCGTGGTGGCGGCTTCGAGCAGGTCGGCGTCTCCCGCGACAAGCACGAGATCGGCGTCGGCAATGGATTCTGCTGCGGCGAGGTGGACCGCGTCGTAGCCGCGCAAGGCGTGGGTCTGCGCGAGTTCGCCGGCCCGATGAGCGAGCGAGTGGGTTACCTCGACGGCTTCGACCTGCAGGAGGAGTTTGTCCAGATCGAGCACGGCGGTTCTCAGATCAGCGGCGGTGATGCGACGCGTCCGCTCGGCACTCGCCAACGCTGACCGAGCCTCTGGGTAGAGCAGCCGCGCGGACACAAGTCTGTCGGCTTCGATCCACAAGCGTCCTGCGGTTTCCGAGCCCGGCTCGTCGACGAGCAGCGGGACGAGCGACGAGGTGTCGAAGTAGGCGATCACCGACGTTGCTCGGCAACCAATCCGCTCACGCTCCCGGTTGCTCTAACCCTTCGTTTGGGCAATCTGCGCGTTCGATCGACAGCCGGCGTCACGAGGCCTTCGGCAATCAGCCGGTCCAGTTTGCGTCCGCCGTCGATGCTGATAATCCGTGCGACTGCCCGGCCGTGCTCGGTAACGACGACTTCCTCGCCCTTACCGACCTGCTCGAGGTATCGGCTCAGGTGATCCCGCAACTCACGTATTCCGACTTCCATGGGGGCCCTCCTGACGCCACTTTATTTGGCGTAGTATAGCCACTCTTGTGAAGTCGGTCGTGCCAGTGACCAGCAGGGTGCGATCGAGTGCCACTTCGGGTGACCCGGTGCTGGCGGGCGTGTCATTCACGCTCGATGCGCGAGACAGCGTGGCGGTGATGTTGGACCGTCGCCGACCCACAGTTCCGACCCGGGACGCTGACACGGGAAAGGCGGGACACGGGCTTAGGGCCCGGATCCCGCCTCGCCCTTCGGACTCAGCGCGTCGTCAGCCTCGGCAACTGATGGTGCCGGTGAAGTCGCGCTCGCCGAACTTCTCGGGGTCGCCGATCTTGGCGGCGAAGTAGACGGGTCCAGTCGTTCTCGCCTTGGCCCGACACGAGATTGGTGAGCTCACCCGTTCCGCCATCCCGCCGTGCGCCCTGAGGGCTGGCTCGGCCCGCATTCTGCTCCGAGAGGCACGTTTCAATGCCCCACAAGGGCCACGGGTTCCTAACCGCCCGTCTGCTTCGCTGTCATGCACCGCACGGGCGCGCGCAGGGTTCTTGATCCGCGAGGTGGTGGACACGCACAGCGAGCCGTGACACCCGCTGGGCCGCTGAGGCCGGTGAGCACGGGAGTAGGCGTGCCGCCG
>JACCXE010000468.1 GCA_013697265.1 Actinomycetota bacterium
ACCACCAGCACCACGACGCGGCCGCCCACCACCACGACGCGGCCGCCCACCGCCACCACGACGCCGCCGCCCACCGCCACCACCACCATATTGACGACCACCACAACGACGGCTCCTCCGCCTCAGGGGCCGACCTGCAACATTGCCCCGGCAAACGGCCAGGCCGCCATCGAGGCCGCCATCGCCGCCTGCCCGAACGGTGCGGCCGGCGCACCAACTTTGGTGAGCTTTCCCACCGCCGCCAGCTACACCATCAACGGCACGATCAAGGTGGACCGGCGCTCGCACCTCGTCATCGATGGCAACGGATCGACGTTCCGCAACACCGCCCCGAACGTCGATGGTGCGAACAACCCCCACTGGCGGGTGCTGGAGGGCCGCGACCTCACCTTCCGGGAGATGACCGTGCTGGGCAACTTCACCAGCGCCGGGCCACGCGGCATTACATCCGGCAATCAGTTCAACCACGGGTTCAACATCTACGGCGGCAACGGCATCGTCGTGGAGGACTCGATCATCCGTGACGTGTTCGGCGACGGAGTGACCACTAGCCCGTCCGGCTTCATCACCGGTGGTGGCGCCTTGGGCGGCGAAGTCCCGACCAACGTTCGGTTCTCCCGCCTGACCATCTCCCGTACCGCACGCATGTGTGCCGGGATCACCGCCGCCAAGACCGTCGCCTTCGAGGACAGCTCGTGCACGAACATCTTCTATGGCGGGATCGACCTGGAGATCGACGTGGCCGGCGAGCCGCTGCAAAACATCAAGGTGCTGCGCAACACCATCGACGGCGTGTTCGTCTCGGCCATCATGGCCCCCCAGGGTGGCAACCCGGGCGACCTGGACGGCATCGAGATCCGGGGCAACAAGCTGCTGCGGCCCCCCGATACCTGCTACCCGCCGATCTTGGTGCTGGAGGCGAACCGTGAGGCGGGCGGCGCCCGCAACGTTGTTGTAGCCGACAACACGTTGAAGACTCTTCAGGATGGCGTGAAGTTCCGTTCCGTCCAATCGGGATCGGTGACCGGTAACAACATCAGCCTCACCGTGTCGCCCAACTACTGCGGCCCGCCCACTGCCGTTCCCATCAGGCTGGTGAACTCGCCGAACGTGGCCGTTAGCGCCAACACGTCTAGCGGATACTGACGGGTCGTCAGTGCCCGGGGCGCAACCTCAAGCACGTGATCTTGTGCACGCATCGCGAAGGTGTGCGCGCCGTATCTGTGGCGCCGCCTGAATCCATCGATCAGCTGGCGGGCATGGTGCCAATGGGTCGACTCTTTTCTCAGACGCTGGAGGTTTACTCAGCCCCATGACGCAGTCCGCCGACCACAACGACGAACACGACCAAGGTCTCCTGTACGACCTGTCGACCATGCGGCACCCGAGTCGGCTCCACGTCGACCGACGCAACGCGCTTCGCTTGGTCGGCGTGGCTGGCGCCGGTCTCGTTCTCGTCGCGTGCGGCAAGGACGGCAAGAGGGCGTCGTCCACCACGTCGACGCCTGAGTTCACCCCGACAACTGCGGCGGGTTCGGCCACCACCGTGTCGGCGTCGAGCGCGCCGGCAGTCCCTGAAGAGACGGCCGGCCCATTCCCCGGTGACGGGTCGAACGGCCCGAACGTATTGAACCAAAGCGGCATCGTGCGTAGCGACATCCGCTCGAGCTTCGGTTCGTCTTCAGGTACGGCCGACGGGGTGCCCCTCACGGTCAAGCTGACGGTGATCAACACGAAGACGAAGGCGCCCTACACCGGTGCCGCCATCTACCTCTGGCACTGCGACGCCGAAGGCGGCTACTCGCTGTATTCGCCGGGCGTCACCAAGCAGAACTATCTGCGTGGCGTGCAAGCGGCCGACTCGAACGGCCTGATCACGTTCAAGACCACTTACCCCGCGGCCTACCCCGGTCGCTGGCCCCACATGCATTTCGAAGTGTTCCCGTCGCTGGCCGAGGCGACCAAGTCTGGCGCGACGCTCGTGATGTCCCAGATTGCGTTAGTCGAGTCCACCAACAACGAGGTGTACGCCAGCGATCCGATCTACTCGGGCAGCGTGCAGAACATGCGGCGCACCTCGTTGAGCAACGATGGCGTGTTCCGCGACGGCGCGGAACTCGAGACGCCGACGATGACAGGCGATTTGGCGTCGGGCCTCACACTCAACTTCAACGTCGGGGTTTAGCCCACGACGCTGATCCGCCGTTCGATGTCGTCGGCCAAGCCGACCAATGCCTCCTTGGCATTGCCGGTGAAGACGGGACCGTGCATCAGCGCGAGGTTGGCGATGTCGAGTTCGGCCAGCGCGCGGACGCGCGTGCCGCTGTCGGGCGCGAGCGCCCACGCGTGGTACATGTCTTCGGCCTGTGACGCGGGCTCGATGATGTCGGCGCTGCTCGTGGCGGCATAATCGCCGACCTGGGTGAACAGATCGCCGCAGAACAACGTCTTGGTGGTCGCGTCGTAGAGCACGCCGGCCTCCCAGCCGTGGGGGACGTGCGGCGTGTCGAACCACCGCATCATGTGGCCGCCCAGGTCGTAGCTCTCACCGGCGTTGTCAAAGGCCATCGGGGTACGGTCGCACAGGTCATTGAGCGACACCATGCAGGCGGTGGCGCTGGCGCCGACCGTCGCGCCGGGGCTCACCGCGAGCCACTCATTCATCGAACCGCACTCGTCGGACTCGACGTGGCCGAACGAGATCCATTGGATCGTCTCGGGCGGCAAAACCTTGGCTACCGCGTCCTTGACGAGCGGGAACAGTTGGCGGCCGCCGGTGTGAAACAGCAGCGGTTCATCGGCCGCGATGAGGTATTGGTTGAACGAAAAGTTGATGTCGGCGATGTGCGTGGTG
>JACCXE010000010.1 GCA_013697265.1 Actinomycetota bacterium
GCTGTGGGCCGAACGGGCTCGCAACGAGCCGCGCCCCGACGGCCAGGCGCTATTCGGCATCGTGCAGGGTGGCGTAGACACCGAGATGCGTATCGAGGCCGCGCAGCGCACGACCGCGCTCGACTTCGACGGCTACGGCATCGGCGGCCTATCCGTCGGCGAGCCCCGGCCCGAGATGCTGGCCGCGCTCGACGCCACGATGCCCGAACTGCCCGACGACCGGCCCCGCTACCTCATGGGGGTAGGCGATCCGGTCGGCATCGTGGAAGCGATCGCTCGCGGCGTCGACATGTTCGACTGCGTGCTTCCCACGCGGCTGGCCCGTCACGGCACCGCGCTCACGTCGGCCGGGCGCTACCAACTCAAGAACGCGGCCCATGTCGTGTCCGGCTTGCCGGTAGACGAATCGTGCAGCTGCTCGACGTGCAGCCGCTACAGCCGCGGGTTCCTGCGCCACCTACTGCAAGTAGGCGAACCGTCGGCGGCGCGGCTTTTGACCATCCACAACCTGGCTTGGCTGCTCGGCCTGATGGCCAGGGCGCGGGCGTCGGTTCGTTCGGGCACATTTAACGTGCTGCGAGCCGAAGTCGCCGACATCTGGGAACCGGGCGCGACCAACTAAGTTCGTCCGCCGCATGGGCGCACTCATATTCACCGGCATCATGTTCGTCGGCATCTACTTCTTTCTCATTCGGCCCCAACAGGCACGCGTGCGCAGCCACCAGGCTCTGGTGGCTTCCGTGCAGGTGGGCGACGAGGTGGTTACCGCGGGCGGCATTGTCGGCATTGTGACCGCCATCAGCGAACGAGACGTAATGGTCGAGGTATCACCGGGGGTCGAGTTGAAGGTCGTAAAGGGCGCAATCGCCCAGAAGGCGCCGGACACGATCGAGGCGGGCGAATGAAGCACCGTCGCAATGGCCTATCGGTCCTCGTCATCGTCGCGGTGGCGTTCGGAGCGCTGACCTACACGCTGGTCAACAACAACAAGCCCACGCTCGGCCTCGACCTTCAGGGCGGCATCTCGCTGGTGCTTAAGCCCGCCAAGAAGGTCAACAACGACGTACTCGCGCAGACGATCGCGATCATCCGCAACCGCGTCGACGCGCTCGGCGTAGGCGAGCCTGAGATCAGCCGTCAGGGCCAGAACATCATCGTCGAGCTGGCCGGCGTGAAGAACCAGGACAAAGCCCGCGACATCATCGGCAAGACCGCAGAGCTGCGCTTCCGTCCGGTTCTGCAAGCCGGCATCGTGCCCGAGGATTACGTGGCGCCGAAGACGACCACCACCACGACGCGCAACGGTGCGACGACGACCACTGCGGACCCGGCCGTTCCGGCGACTACCACGTCGACCACGGCCAAGCCGGCGGTGATTCCGAGCACGCCGCCCGAGAAAGACATCGCCACCAGCGAGGTGCTGCTGCCGTTCAAGAAGGACAAGGACGGCGAGGTGTCCCAGCGATTCGCGTTGGGGCCGGCCCTGCTCACCGGCGAGGTCGTGCGCACCGCCAGCGCGCGGTTCACCCAAAGCGACGGGACCTGGTTCGTGCAGCTACGGCTCACGGGCAAGGGAAGCCCGCAGTTCGACGCCATGGCCGCTGCGAACCAAAACAAACAGATCGCGATCGTGCTCGACGGCGTGGTGCAATCTGCCCCGACCATCAACGCGGCGTCGTTCCAAGGCAAGCCGACGATCACCGGTGGGTTCAGCGAGCGCGAAGCGAAAGATCTGGCGCTAGTGCTGCGCTTCGGCGCTCTGCCGATTCAGCTCAAGGAACAAAATGTTTCGAAAATCTCAGCCACGCTGGGCAAAGACTCGCTGCGGGCCGGCCTCGCCGCGGGCGCGGTGGGCCTCGGGCTCGTGCTGCTCTACATCATCTTCTACTACCGCGCGTTGGGCCTCGTGGTGCTGCTCGGCCTCATCGTTTCCGCGTCGCTGCTTTGGTCGATCATCGGCTACCTGGGCAAACACAACAACCTGGCGTTATCGCTCGCCGGCGCGACCGGCATCATCGTGTCGATCGGCGTCACCGTCGACTCCTACGTCGTGTTCTTCGAGCGATTAAAAGACGAGATTAAGTCGGGCAAGACGATCAGGAGTTCGGTCGATCGAGGTTTCACGAAGGCGTACAAGACGATCGTTGCCGCCGACGTGTCCAGTCTCATCGGCGCCGGCCTGCTGTATTTCCTGACGGTCGGGCCGGTGCGCGGCTTTGCGTTCTTCCTCGGCCTGTCCACGCTCTTGGATCTGTTCGTGGCCTACTTCTTCACGCGTCCGATGGTCGCACTGCTCGCCAGAAACCGCACGTTCACCGAGGCGCGCGGCCTCGGCGTCGCTCGCGGTCTGGCTGTCAGTCCCGGAGCTGCGTCGTGAGCGACATGAACACCGCCATTGCACGCCGCAGCATTTGGACCCGCCTCTATCACGGCGAGACCACCTTCGACTTCATGAAGGCGCGCCGGCGTTGGTTCACCGCCTCGGCGCTCGTGATAGTCGCCGGTTTGGTGTCGCTGGGGTTCAACGGGTTGAACCTGGGTATCGAATTTCGCGGCGGCACCTCGTGGGAAGTGCCCGCCAAGGGGTTCAGTGTCACCGAGGCGCGCAACGCGTTGCCGGCTGCGATGCGCGACGCCAAGGTGCAGCAACTGGGCAGCAGCACCATCCGCGTCCAAGCCGACCCTCGCGGCAGCACGGAGACGAAGAAGGGTCTGGTCGACGACGTCACGTCCCGGCTGGCGAACGCAGCCGGAATTACCCGAAGCAAGATCAGCGTCAACGATGTCGGGCCGTCGTGGGGCAACGAAATCACCGCGAAGGCGCGCCGAGCGCTGATCGTGTTCCTGGTGGTGATCACGCTGTACATCACGTTCCGTTTCGAACTGAAGATGGCGATCGCGACCTTGGTGGCCTTGGTGCATGACATCGCGATCACGATCGGCGTGTACTCGATCTTCCGTCTTGAGGTCACCCCGCCGACGGTGGTCGCTGTGCTCACGATTCTCGGCTATTCGATCTACGACGGCATTGTCGTGTTCGACAAGGTCGAAGAGAACACCAAGACGATGGCGGCCAGCGGGCGGATGACTTATACGGAAATGGTCAACACCTCGCTCAACCAGGTGCTGATGCGCACCCTGAACACGTCGCTTACCGCGCTCCTGCCGATCCTGTCGTTGCTCGTCATCGGCGCCTTCATCCTTGGCGCCAGCACCCTGCAAGAGTTCGCGGTCGCCCTGCTCGTCGGCCTGGCCGCCGGCGCGTACTCGTCGATTTTCATCGCATCGCCGCTGCTCGCCATCTTGAAAGAGCGTGAGCCGCGCTATCGCGCCGTACGCGAGCGGCTGTCGCGCGGCGTGGCCGGCGCTACCGGTCCACGGCTCGTTCCCGGTATGGCCCTAGCCGGAGGCGATGCCGCTGCGGCCACGACCGAGGTGTCCGGGCCGCCGCTCGTGCCCGGCCATGTGCGCGCCCCCGAGGCCACGGGCTCGGCAGCCGGCGCGCCCAGCCGTCCGGCTATCACCGCTCGGCCTCGCAAGCAGCGGCGACGGCGCTAGTACTGTTTCTTTATGTCACCCGACTTCGGCTGGCTGAAGAATCACATCGCGGAGGTCCCTGACTTCCCACGCCCCGGGGTCGACTTCAAGGACATCACGCCGCTGTTCGCGGACCCCGACGCGTTCCGGTTCGCGGTGGACGCGCTCGCCGATCACGTGGCCGGCGATCAGATCGATGTGGTGGTAGCCGTCGAGGCGCGGGGCTTCATCACCGCCGCACCCGTCGCCTACCGCCTCGGTGCCGGAGTGGTGATGGTGCGCAAGGCGGGTAAGTTGCCGCGGTTGGTCGAGTCCACCGTTTACTCCCTCGAGTACGGCCAAGACACCCTCGAAGTGCACGCGGATCAAATTCGTTCCGGTGCCCGCGTGCTGATCATCGACGACGTGCTGGCCACCGGCGGCACCGCCGCCGCGGCGGTGGAACTGGTCGAGCGCCTCGGCGGCGTGGTCGTGGGTCTTGGCTTCCTGATCGAGCTGGCGTTCCTCAATGGCCGTGATCGCCTCGCGGGCCGAGACGTCACCACCCTGGTCGCGTATGAGTAGGGCGTCGTACCGATGAGCGAGCTTGCGAGCTCTTCCATGAATACGGCGGCCATGCCATGGCCGGCGCCCGAAGGGCGTTAGGTCCATGGCCACAGTCGACCGGGTTCTGCCATGGCGACGCGGCGCCGCGTCAGACACGCTCGTCGCGCCGGTGGTCGAGTCCTACAAGGAACGCCATGCCAAGGGCGACGCCTCGTTAATCGTGCGGGCCTTCGACAGCGCGGCCGAAGCGCATCGTGACCAGACCCGTCAGTCGGGTGAGTCTTACATCCATCATCCGGTTGCGGTCGCGGGCATCGTGGCCAGCCTCGGGCTCGACGACGTCACCATCGCCGCCGCGCTGCTGCACGACGCGGTGGAAGACACCACACTCACCCTCGACGACGTCGCAGAACGGTTCGGCGCGGTGGTGGCATCAGTGGTCGACGGTGTCACCAAGCTCGACCGGCTTGCCTTCGATTCCAAAGAGGCCCAGCAGGCGGCGACGATGCGCAAGATGCTCGTTGCCATGGCGAAGGACTGGCGCGTCCTCATCATCAAATTGGCCGACCGCTTGCACAACATGCGCACCGTGGCAGCCATGCCGGTGTGGAAACAGCGGCGCACCGCACAAGAAACGCTCGACATCTACGCGCCGCTGGCCCACCGCCTCGGTATCCAAGAGGTGCGGTGGCAACTCGAAGATCTGTCCTTCGCGGTGCTGCACCCGAAGCTCTACGCCGAAATCGATCACATGGTCGCGGTGCGCGCTCCCGAGCGCGAGACCTACCTGAGCAACGTGCTCGAATCGGCACGCGCCCATCTCGAGCGCCTCGGGGTAGAGGCGGTGGTCACCGGGCGCCCGAAGAATCTGTATTCCATCTACGAGAAGATGGTTGTGAAGGGCAAGGAGTTCAACGAGATCTACGACCTCGTCGGGATCCGCGTGCTCGTCGAGTCCCAAAAAGACTGCTACGCCGCGATCGGCGCCATTCACGCCACGTGGCCGCCGTTGCCCGGTCGGGTGAAGGACTACATCGCGACGCCGAAGTTCAACCTGTACCAGTCATTGCACACCACCGTCGTTGGCCCGCAGGGAAAGCCCCTGGAAGTGCAGATTCGCACCCACGACATGCACCGTCGGGCCGAGTTCGGCATCGCCGCGCACTGGGGGTACAAAGAAAAGGCCACCCCGCAAGACATTGCGTGGGTGCAGCGCTTTGTCGACTGGCAGCAGGACACCACTGACCCGGCCGAGTTCCTCGAGACGCTCAAGCTCGACCTCGACACCGACGAGGTCTACGTCTTCAGCCCCAAGGGCGACATTATGACGTTGCCCGTCGATTCGGTACCGGTCGACTTTGCATACGCGATCC
>JACCXE010000025.1 GCA_013697265.1 Actinomycetota bacterium
GACTTGAGGTCGCTGAGGATGAACGGGAAACCGCCGCCGCCGTCGGTGAGCTTGCCGTCTCCGCCCGTCACGATCGACAAGGTGATTGGCGACTTGTTCTCGTCGGTCACGATCGTGAGCCGGGTCAAGCCGGCGTTGTCTTCCGGCTCGATCAGATACGTCACGATGATTCCCGCCTCCTGACCCATCTCGGGGCTGAAGTAGGCGTGGAAGGTCTGCACGAGTTTCTTGGGCGGGTCGGCTTCGCGGACTTCGCCGTCGATGACGATCTCGGGCAGGCCGAAGCCGCGCATCTCCGCCGTCGCCAGTGTCCGGACCGAGCCTCCGGCGTGTAGCTCGTATTGCGTCTTGCTCTTGTAGCCGTAGCGATCGTTCCAGTCGGGTGACGTGATCGCTTCCCAAATCGCTTCGGGGCTGGCCTTGATGTACACGCGGAACATCTGGGTGTTGGTCATGCTTTTTTCTTCTCCAGTTGGTGTTTGAGGTTGACGAGCGCGGACACCCGTCGCTCGGTGTACTTGTCGATCCAACGGTCGTGCAGCAGGCGGATCGGGACGGGATTGAGGTAGTGCAACTTCTCCCGCCCGACCTTTTCGGTGATCACCAAGTCGGCTTCCTCGAGAACCTTGAGATGCTTCATCACACCGAATCGCGTGAGGTGGGGCAGCTCGGCTTCGAGGCTGATAAGCGTCCGACCGTCGTGCTCGAAGAGGCGGTCGAGCAGTAGCCGCCTCGACGGATCGGAGAGCGCCTTGAACACCAGATCGTCATCGGTGTCCCCATTGCTCATGGCCTGAGAATAGGTGACTAATCAGTCACCTGTCAAGCAGAAGTTAGTGTCCCGTACGGCCGGTTCGTTCTTCGCGGTCGGCGGCTTTCGCGGCGTAACCGAGGATGATCGCGGGGGCCAGGATCACTGCTGCTAACGCCAGGCACACGACGATGATTGTGGTGGTGAGGCCGCTCAGCCCGACGGCGAGTCCGATGAAAAACGTGACCATCGCGGCCAGCAACAACAGGTACCCGACGCGCTGACCGGCGTTCGCCAACTGCACGGCCTGTGCCCGCCGCTTGAGGACGACGTCGTCGTCCGTGGTGGGTTCGGCCATCGCGGTCAGTCTCCCAGTACCACGCGACGGAGGCGAGACGGCAGGTCACGCAGGTCGAAGTAGCGCTCGGCGATTTCCGCGTTGTGCTCGAGCGCGGCGTAGTCGTCGAGTAACAGATCGCTGCGGTCGTACCAGTGGAAGCCGAAATCGCGCAACTCGTCAAGGACGGGGTAATGCCCGACGACGAGTGGCTTGCGGTGCACGGCGGACTCGATGGTCGGGTTGCCGAATCCCTCCCACTTCGACGGGAACGCGACGACATCGCACGCTTCGTACGCGTCGGCGATGTCGATGCCGTCGGGCATGCCCCGCACGACGGGCACGTTGGCGTCCGCGAGCAGCGCGTCGAGCGTCGGGCCGTACTCCTCTTCGGCGGGGCCGGCCATCCAGAACGTGGCCCCGAGTTGTTCAGCGAGTTTGATCGACTCGGGGATGTTCTTGCGCGCGATCGCCCGCGTCGGTTGCAGCACGAGCAGGCCGCCGACGCCGATCGCGGCGCGGGCCGCGGCGGCGTTGCCCGTTCGCGTCAGGTCGAAGTGGTTGTAGATCAGGTCGGCGGTAACCCCGCGCTCGGCCATCTGGGTTTGGGTGAGCGCGTTGATACAGACGTGCTTCCAGTAGTCGTCGGTGGGTACCGGTTCGGCCCAGCTCGCGAAGCGATCGCGTTGCCAGGCCACGTCGTGGTGGCGCAGCACTGCGGGCCGATCCCGCAAGGCCTCGGCCACGGCTCGGCTCGCGCGCGGGTTCATCGGCAGCGAGCAGATGTTCTCGGCGATCACCACGTCGGCGTCGCGAAACGTAGTTCGGAGCACCTCGATCGTCGGCGGGTCGACGTCGTCCGGCGCGTCGAAAGCGAGGCCCGGGTGAATCACGTCGGCGGTGCCGTCGCCCGCCACCGTGAAAACATCGACGTCGAGTTCGCGGAGCGCGCCGATCCATTTGGCCGCTTCCACCGATACGCCGTCGGTGCGGCCCAGGCGATACGAGACGACGGCAACGGCGGGCATTCCACAGCCGAGACTACGGGCTTCGCTCGTTGGGCCTGACGCCGCCGGTTCAGTTTTCATGGCGACGCTTGTAGCGTCGCGTGCCGTGGCAGCCGAACTTCTCTACGACGTGGCGGACGGGGTGGCCACGCTCACGATCAACCGGCCCGAACGCCGCAACGCGCTGTCGTGGGATGTGATCGCGCAAATGCGCGCCCGCATCGCCGAGGCCAAGGCCGACGACACAGCGCGCGTCCTGGTCATCACCGGCGCTGGGGACAAGGCATTCTGCGCCGGCGCCGATCTGGGCACCATGGCCGACGGGGCCGGGTTTCTCGAACTGCACGACGGCCGCGGCGGGCTCGCGTCGCTGTTTCAGGAGATGTGGGCGCTTGGCAAGCCGACGATCGCCCGTGTGCACGGCTACGCGCTCGCCGGAGGTTTCGGTCTGGCGCTTGCCTGCGACATGGTGATTGCGGCGGATAACGCCACCTTCGGCACGCCCGAGATCGACGTCGGCCTGTGGCCGTACATGATCACGGTGCCCTTGACCCGCTCGATGCCACCCAAAAAGGCGCTGGAGTTGATGCTGACCGGCCGCCGAGTCGACGCCGCAGAAGCCGACCGGATCGGCTTCGTCACCCGCGTGGTGCCTCTCGCCGATCTCGACACCGCGGTCGGCGCACTCGCTTCGGCGCTGGCCAAGAAGTCGCCGACGATCGTCAAGCTCGGCCGCGACTCGTTCTACGACGTGTGGGACCGGTCCGCCGCAGAAGCGCTGGCCCTACTGCACCCGCTGCTCACGTTGACCACGCTCACCGACGACGCCCAAGAGGGCATCGCGGCCTTTTCCGAAAAGCGCCCGCCCCGGTGGCGGGGTACGTAACTCTCCCGGGCGGGCACCCCGCAGGCCCGCCCTCCTCCGCCTCGTGGGGCCCCGCGCTCCGCTTGCCCCACGGCGGCCGTCGTCTGCGAGACTCTGGCGATGGCGCCGCGGGCACTTATCACGGGCATTACTGGCCAAGACGGCTCGTATCTCGCCGAGCTACTGCTCGACAAGGGCTACGAAGTCGTCGGCGTTGTCCGGCGAACCAGCACCCCGAACTTCGAGCGCATCCAGCACCTGCGCGAGCGCATCACGCTCGTCGGTGCCGATCTGACCGATCAGACGTCGCTGATCAACGTCATCACCCAACACCGCCCGACCGAGGTCTACAACCTCGCCGCGCAGAGCTTCGTCTACGAAAGCTTCGCTCAACCCGTGATCACGGGCGACGCCACCGCCCTCGGCGTAACCCGGCTGCTCGACGCCATTCGTATCGTCGACCCGTCGATTCGCTTCTACCAAGCGTCGTCGTCAGAGATGTTCGGCAAGGTCCACGAGACGCCCCAGCGTGAGACCACGCCTTTCCACCCCCGCAGCCCGTATGGGGTGGCCAAGGTCTACGGGCATTGGATCACCGTCAATTACCGCGAGAGCTACGACCTGCACGCGTCGAGCGGCATCCTGTTCAACCATGAAGGCCCGCGGCGCGGCCTGGAGTTCGCGACCCGCAAGATCACCAACGGCGTCGCCCGCATCCACCACGAGATCGACAAAGAGCTGGTGATGGGCAACCTCAACTCAAAGCGCGATTACGGCTTTGCCGGCGACTACGTGGAAGCGATGTATCTGATCGTGCAACAAGACGAACCCGGCGACTACGTCGTGGCCACCGGTGAGACCCACGAGATCAAAGAGTTCTGCGAGCTTGCGTTCGCGCGCGTCGGGTTGAACTGGGAAGACCACGTGCGTATCAGCGAAGAGTTCTTCCGTCCGGCCGAAGTCGACATCCTCATCGGTGACGCGACGTTGGCCCGCACCAAGCTGGGGTGGACGCCCAAGGTCGACTTTGAGGAACTGGTGGCGATGATGGTCGATGCCGACGTCGACCGGATCGGCGCGATGAACGCCGCGGGGCTCCTCTAGCGAGCGAAGCCGTTTCGTCGCTGCATGAAGTAGACGATTCCGGCTGTAACGAGCACCGCCAGCAGCAAACTGAATCCACTGCCACCTTCTCCGAAGATCGCGCGACCAATGAGACCGGCGACCAAGCTGCCGCCGATACCGACGAGAATCGTCATGCCGATCGACATGGGATTGGGGCCGGGGATTGCCAGGCGACCTA
This sequence comes from Actinomycetota bacterium, assembly GCA_013697265.1. Lineage (GTDB taxonomy): Bacteria > Actinomycetota > Acidimicrobiia > Acidimicrobiales > JACCXE01 > JACCXE01. Next base: position 4,264 of record JACCXE010000025.1, read on the forward strand.
ACGCGCCGACAACGAGGCCAGTGATTACGAGACTGATGATTAGACCGAGCATGCGTACTGTCTTACTCCCGTGAGCGACATTTCAGCCATTAGCGATGGGCAGGTCGTCACAATCACCATCGATCGACCGGCGAAACGCAACGCCATCGACCTCGCCGCGTGTCACGCGATCGCCGATTCCGTCGAGGCAGCGGCAGAGTCGAAGGCGCGGGTCATCGTGGTCACCGGCGCCAACGGCCACTTCTGCGCCGGTGCGGATCTCAGCGGCGTCGAAGACGACGGTTTTCGCGCCGCGATCCGGCGCACGCTCGACTCGTTGCGGGCCGCTCCCGTCGTCACCATGGCCGCAATCGACGGGGCCGCGCTCGGCGCCGGCGTGCAACTGGCCGCGGCGTGCGACCTTCGCGTCGCAACGGTGGGTGCACGCTTCGGCGTGCCCGCAGCCAAGCTCGGCCTGGCCGTGGATCACACGACGGTGCAACAGGTGGCCACTCTGATCGGCGGTTCGCAGGCCCGGGCCATGCTGCTCGCCTGCGACGAAGTCAACGGGCAACGCGGGTATGACTTGGGCATGGTCAACCGCATCGGCGACCTCGCGGACGCGTGGGCATGGGCCGACGAGATCGCCGCGCTCGCCCCGCTCACGATCGCCGCGCACAAGCTGGCGCTAAACCGCCTCGAGCCGCCTCCCGCCGATCAAGACGTGATCGACGCGATCGCAGCCGCCTGGGGCAGCGCCGACCTGCAAGAAGGACGGGCCGCGTTCGCCGAGAAGCGGCCGCCGATCTTCGGAGGCAAATAGCAGTGGCCGACCCGAGCATCCCCGTCGCTTTCGGCGCCGGCGTGTTGTCGTTCATCTCGCCCTGCGTGTTGCCACTCGTACCTGGCTACCTGTCGCTCATGAGCGGGATGACCGGGGCTGAGTTAGCGGACGCGCGCGGCGTCGACCAGCGACGCGTGCTGCGCTCCACGCTGCTGTTCGTCGCCGGCTTTACCGTGGTGTTCGTGGCCCTCGGCGCCAGCGCCAGCGCGGTCGGAAACGTGTTGTTCGAGCACCGCCGGGGCCTCAACCAGATCACCGGCGCAATCGTGATCGTGATGGGGCTGTTCCTCGTCGGGGTTGCCTCGCCCCGGGTGCTCCAGGCCGAAAAACGGTTCCAGGTGGCGCCCAGCAAACTCGGCCCCTACGCCGCTCCGGTGATGGGTGTGGCCTTCGCCTTCGGGTGGACGCCGTGCATCGGGCCGGTGCTGTCGGGGGTACTTACGCTCTCCGCAAACGAGGGCACCGTCACCAAAGGCGCCGCGCTGTTGCTGATCTACTCGGCCGGCCTGGGCTTGCCGTTCGTGCTCAGCGGCCTCGGCCTGGCCCGCTTGCAGGGGACGTTCAAGTGGATCAAACGTCACTATCGCCCCATCAACATCGTCTCCGGCCTACTACTCGCCGCCTTCGGCGTGCTGCTGTTCACCAACAAGATGACGCTCATCGCATCCAATCTCGTCAGCTTCTTCGACACCCACGGCCTGGGCTGGCTGGTCCGCTAAACGTTTGCGGGGAGCAGCCGGGCGAAGTTTTCGAAGAAGACGAAGAGGGTGATGGCCATCGGAACGAGGGCGACCGGCCATACGACCCACTTGTGGCCGACGGCCCGGCGGATCATGTAGGCCACGAGCCACACGCCGGCGAAGGCAATGCCGGCCAGAACTGCGGGCCCGCGCGCTGCCGTGCCGCCGCTGAGTCCTGCCTCGTCTTCGAACACGGGCGGCGCCTCGGCTTTCGGGGGGGTCGGGTCGACTGCCGGTGCTTGCGCGGCCTCGCCGACGAGCTTGGCCGTCACGACCATGCGCTGACTGGCCGAGAAACGCGGGTGGCACGTGGTGAGCGTGAGCCGGTTGTCTTCGGTGTTGTCGAGTACCTCGACCTGGCTCGGCTTCACGATTGTGGTTTCGATCACCTCGTAGCGGAAGCTGCCTTGCAGCGTTGTGACGAGAATCGGGTCGTTGGGCTGTAGTTCGTCGAGGTTGTAGAACGGCGCGCCGTAGGTAGTGCGGTGCCCGGCGATCGCAGCGTTTCCGGGCTGGCCCGGCATTGGCGTGTTCGGGTAGTGGCCCGGCGCCTTTTTGAGATCGTCGACTCCGACGCCCTGCACCACGGTCTTTTCCGTGCCGGTGCGGGGGATTTTGATGATCGCAATGGCCGTGCCAGTGGGCATGGGCGGCGCGAACTCGTCCGGTCCCTTCGGAGCCTCGACCTGGAGTTCCTTGAAGTCCTGTTTCAACGTGGTCTGGCTGCGGGACTCGGCCAGACCCGTCCCCCAGAGCTGATAGGCAACGAAAAGCAACATCAAAGTGCCGGCCGCCATGAAGACGCGGCCGATCGCAGACACAACCGGTCGCCATCCCACGGTGCCGAACGTAGTTGGCAAGGCGGCCTGCTTGGTAACACGGGCACATGCGCCCGTACCATGGTTGCGCCCCATGGCCGTCGTCCGTCTCCGTTCCGTTGTCGCGCTGCTCGGCGGCTTCCCCGCACTCGCGGGCGCTGATCTGACGGTGGACTCTGGTGAGGCGGTGCTGCTACGAGGGCCGAACGGCGCGGGCAAGTCGACCGTTTTGCGGGTATGCGCCGGCCTGGTGCCGGTGGCGCAGGGCGAGGCCGAGGTGCTCGGCGTTGATCTAACGAAAGACCGGCGTGCGGTGCGCCGCCGCATCGCGCTGCTCGGCCACGCCGGACTGCTCTACGACGATCTGACC
>JACCXE010000031.1 GCA_013697265.1 Actinomycetota bacterium
TGGCGCGGTTGCGGGTGTCGCCGCCGGTGCGCACGCCGCGCGCAGCCGCTTCGAGTGCGCCCGCGTAGGCGGGTAACGCGTCGGAGTGGAAACGCAGGGCGACCCCTCCCCGCTCGGCCATCTCCCAACCGTGGGCGGCCAGGCCGTAACCGGTGACGTCGGTGCATGCATGCGGCCCGGCGCCGGCGTCGATGGTCGCGAGTTGTTGCGCGGCGCGGCGATTCAGCTCGCGCATTGCGCGTGTGACCTCCGACTTGTCGTCATCGTCGCCGGCCGCGAGCACAAGGCCGGTGCCGAGCGGCTTCGAGAGAACGAGCGCGTCGCCCGGGCGACCGCCGCTCTTGCGCCACACCCGGTCGGGATGCACGACGCCCTGAACGGCGAGGCCGAAGATGGGTTCCTCGCTGCGAATGGTGTGGCCGCCGGCCACAATCCCGCCCGCCTCGACCACAACGGCAGCCGCGGCCGCAAAGATCGCCTCGATCGCCGCGGTGGGCAGGTCCTCGGGGAACGCGGCGACGTTCAGCGCCAGGCGAACCTGGCCGCCCATCGCGTACACGTCGGAGCACGCGTTCGCGGCGGCGATCGCCCCGAAGTCGGCCGGATCATCGACCAGCGGCGGAAAGAAGTCGGTCGTCGACACGAGCGCGACGTCGTCGCTCAGCCGCAGCACCGCCGCGTCGTCGGAGCGGGCCAGCCCGACGAGCAGGTTCTCGGGATCGTGCTCCGGCGGCATCGCGAGGAGCATCTGCCGCAGCAGGTCGCCCCCCCATTTCGCGGCACACCCCCCGCAGCTCGTCCACTCGGTGAGGCGAATCGGATCTCGCGACACTTCCCGTGCGCTCATCGCCGGAATGTAGCGCCACCACCACGCTTGGTTTACGTTCACAGCCGTGGTGGACGACGTGGCGGCTGAACGACCGCCGTCCGTTGACCGCCTGGTCCGCGAAGTGGACGGACTGGGGCTGCCCCAGCCCCTCGTGGTCGACGCGGTGCGAGCCGCGCTTGCAGGCGGTGGACCCGAACTGGTCGAAGGCCATGTTGAAGCCGCGGCGCGGCGGCTCATGCTGCCCGTCATCAACGCCACCGGGGTCCTGCTGCACACCAACCTTGGACGCGCGCCCTTGGCCGTCGGGCGCGACGCCTCCTACACCAACCTCGAGTTCGACCTGGCCACAGGCAAACGCAGCTCTCGACACGAAACCGTCGGCGCAGTTCTGGCTCGGGCGTGCGGAGCCGAAGCGGCGCTCGTAGTCAACAACGGAGCCGCCGGCGTCATGCTGGCGTTGGCCGCGCTTGCCCAGGACCAGGGCGTGGCGGTGTCGCGAGGCGAGCTCATCGAGGTCGGCGGAGGGTTCCGGCTGCCCGACGTGATGGCGCTATCGGGGGCGCGCCTCGTGGAGGTGGGCACGACGAACCGAACCCGCGCCGCCGACTACGAGAGCGTTCTCGACGAGGTCGCAGTCGTGTTCAAAGTGCACCGCTCGAACTACCGCATCACCGGCTTCACCGAGGACGCGCCGGTGAAGGCGCTCGCCGACCTGGCCCGCCCGCTCGTGGTCGACCTCGGCTCGGGCCTGCTCGACGCGTCGTGCCCGTGGTTGGCCGACGGGCCGCCGGAATGGCTGCGCGGCGAGCCCGCCGTTCGCCAGACGCTGACCGCGGGGGCCGACCTCGTACTCTTCTCGGGCGACAAGCTGCTCGGCGGACCGCAGGCCGGCGTGATCGCCGGTAAAGCCCAGTTCGTCGAGGCCTGCGCACGCCATCCGTTGTACCGAGCCATGCGACCCGGCGCGCTCGTCCTCGCCACGCTCCAAGACGTGGCGCTCGCCTACCTCGGCCGCGACGCTGCGTCGCTGCCGTTCTGGCGCATGGCGCTGACGTCGCAGTCTGACCTGCTGCGCCGCGCCCACGGGCTCGGCCACGGCACCGTTGTCGACTGCGCCTCGATCACCGGGGGCGGGACGCTGCCCGGCGTCGAGATTCCCTCCGCCGGGATCGCGCTCCAAGGCGACGTCACCGCCGAGCTGCGGTCACGCTCGCCTAAGCCGATCATCGCTCGGATTGAGAACGACGCCACAGTGCTCGATCTACGGACGGTCGATCCCGACGATGACTGTCTCCTCGTCGATGCACTCGCGGCAATGTCATAGTGCGGACTCGGGTCCTTCCGGTTCGACGGCAAGCGTCAACAACGCCAACCGAGGCCCGGCCACTCGCCGGTCACCCCGGCGTCGGGTGACCCCGGTCGCGTCGAAGTAGCAGAGCAGCGGTAAGACGAACTTGCGCGTCGTGTCGAGCGCGACGCGCAGCTCGGTGACGGTCAGCCCCGCGGGGTTTTGCGCCAACAGTCGAGCCACGACCGCGCTTGCGTCCCTCACCGCGGACGCGGCAAACCACACGCCGTCGCAGTCGACGATGTGACCTAGTCGATCCAGTTCACGCAGCGCGTCACGGTCGACGCCGTCGGGCGGAGGGGGACGGAACGGCGCGTCCTGGAGACGCACCAGAAACGGATGATCACCAAGCGACACGACCGGTGCGTCGGGCGCGATCGCCCGGCCCCGCACGACCGACACTCCGCCCAGGGTGCGAACCAGCGCGCGCTGGCGGTCGTCGAGGCCGGCGATGTCGAGCCCGAAGGCTCCAGCGTCTCGCACCAACTCGTAAAGTTCAGTTCGCGCCGCCGCGAGCGCGTCCGGCGCCACGACCCACGATCCGACAGTCGGAGCGCGGCGCTC
>JACCXE010000053.1 GCA_013697265.1 Actinomycetota bacterium
GATATCCATCTGTGGCGCGCTCATTTGTTCAGCAACCTCGCTATCGCGTCGACGGCTAATTCGTAGCCGTGGGGGCCAAGGCCCATGATCGTGCCGCTCGCCACCGGGGTGAGCACCGACGTGTGGCGCCACGGCTCACGCTTCGACGTGTTCGACAGGTGCACCTCGATGACGGGGCCCTCGAAGGTGGCCAGCGCGTCGTGCAGTGACCAGCCGTAGTGGCTCAGGGCTCCGCCGTTGATCACGATCGCCGCGCACGTGTGGCGCACGACGTGGACTTGGTCGACTAATTCGCCTTCGTGGTTTGACTGAAAGAACTCGACGGTCATGCCATGGCCCGCGGCGCCCTTTTCGACTAACGCGAGCAGGTCGGCCTCGGTGGTGGTGCCGTAGATGTCGACCTCGCGCTGGCCGAGCAAGTTCAGATTGGGCCCGTGCAAAAGGGCAATCACGTTGCTCACGCCGTAAGTCTCCCAGAGGACGCGGTCAACCGCGTAGCTGTTTCATCGCGGCGAGCACGACGTCTTCGGGCACCTCGGACACCAGCTCGACGCCACGAGGGCCGTCGAGGACAAATGTCAGCCCATCGCCGGTCGACTTCTTGTCGCGGCGAATGATTCTGACGAGCTCATCGGGATCAGCCGACGACGGGATCGATACGGGCAGGTCGTGCTTGGCCAGAACCCGTACGTGCTCGGCCACGCGGGCGTCGTCGATGCGTCCCAACATTTGGGCCAGTCGGGCCGCGTAGGCCAGGCCAATCGCGACGGCCTCGCCGTGGCGCAGGTCGTAGCGGCCGGCGGTCTCGAGGGCGTGCGCCAGCGTGTGCCCGTAGTTCAGCTTGGCCCGCACGCCGGTTTTCTCCTGTTCGTCGGCGCTGACGGCTCGGCCTTTGATCTGCGCTGCGGCGGCGATCTGCTTTTCGAGCGGCAGCGCGTCCAAGTCGTCGCCGGTGAGGAAGTGGTACTTCGCCAATTCGCCCAGGCCCGAGCGCATCTCACGGGCCGGCAATGTGGTGAGCGCCTCGGTGTCGCACAGCACCGCAGTCGGCTGCCAGAACGCTCCGACCAGGTTCTTGCCCGCTGTGAGATTGACGCCGGTCTTGCCGCCTATGGCTGCGTCGATCATGCCGAGCAACGTGGTCGGGATTTGGATCACCGCGATGCCGCGGTAATAAACCGACGCCGCGAAGCCGGCGACGTCGGTGACCACGCCACCGCCCACACCAACCACCGTGTCGGACCGGGTCAGCCCGGCACTCACGAATTCGTCGCACAGCATCTCCACTGTGCCCAGCGACTTCGCGGCTTCGCCATTGCCGATCATGTGAATCGACTCGTCCACGTCCGTGGCGATGTTGCTGGCCCAGCCGATGCCGTCTTGCGTGATGATCGCCACCCGTCGGGTTCGCTCGGGCAGGTAGTGCGCGAGTTCGTGGCGTACGCCGGCGCCTATGAGGATGGGATAGCTGCGCTCACCCAGGTCTACGGTGACCTCGATCACGACGCCAACGCCTTCACGATGGCGACGGCGATCACATTCGGATCGCGCCCATCGACGGCCACCGCCACCGTCGCGGTCTGGGCGTAAAGGGCACCGCGTTCGTCGAGCAGCCGCCGCAGCGCCGCCTCGGCGCCGTCGACCAGCAATGGTCGCCCGGAGCCGTCGCCTACATGGTCGAGCAGCGTTTCGATCGACGCGTGCAACCACACGACCGGACCCGTCGCGGCGAGCACGATGCGGTTCTCCTGGGCCAGGATCGCTCCCCCACCGACGGCGACGACGGCGGCGGGCGCTGCCCCCTCACGAATGGCACCCGTAACTACGTCAAGGGCCGCGCTTTCCTGGGCGCGGAACGCGTCGATGCCGTGGGTCTCGATGTAGGTCGGGATGTCGCCCACCTCGGCAGCGACCACATCGTCGACGTCGACGAAGCCCCACTGCATGAGTTGCGCGAGGGCTGCGCCAACCGTTGTCTTACCCGCGCCGGGCATGCCGATCAGCACTATCGCCTGGCTGCTAGTCAAGGCCGGCAATGAAGGCGTTGCGGTTAGCCACGAATTCGTTTACCGAGTCGCCGCCGAACTTTCGCTGCGCTTCCGCCGCGAGCACGAGCGCCACCATCGTTTCGGCCACTACGCCCATCGCCGGCACTGCGGTGACGTCGGTGCGTTCTTTGAAGCTGACGGTTTCTTCCTTGGTGAGCACGTCGACGGTGCGCAGGGTGGGGCGGTTCAGCGTGGCCAGCGGTTTCATCGCGGCGCGGCACACGAGCAGCGCTCCGGTGGACATGCCGCCTTCGACTCCGCCCGCTAGGTCGCTGTCGCGTCGGTAACCCGAGTCGGCTTCCCACACGATCGCGTCGTGGGCATCGGACCCGCGGCGGTGCGCTACCTCAAAGCCGTCGCCGATCTCGACACCCTTCACAGCTTGAATGCTCATGAGGGCGGCCGACAGTAGCGAGTCGAGCTTCCGGTCCCAGTGGACGTGGCTGCCCAACCCAACGGGCAAGCCGTAGCCCAGCACTTCGACGACCCCGCCTAGTGAATCGCCGTCTTTAGCCGCGGCTTTGATTTGTTCGATCATCGCGTCTTCGGCCGACGCGTCGAAGCAACGCACCTGCGACTCGTCGATGCGGGCCAGATCCGTGGGTGTAGGCCGGGGGGTGCTCGACTTGACCTCGGCCGTACCCATCGCGATCACGTGGCTGAGCACCTCGACGTCGACCGTGCGCAGCAACGATTTGGCGCACGCACCCGCGGCCACGCGCGCCGCTGTCTCACGGGCGCTGGCACGCTCGAGCACGTCGCGGGCGTCGGTGAAGCCGTACTTCTGCATCCCGGCCAGATCGGCGTGACCGGGCCGAGGCTGGGTAAGCGGCTTGGCGGTGGCGCCTTTGGCGGGCGACATCTCGTCTTCCCACTTGGGCCACTCGGTGTTGCCGATTTCGATGGCGACCGGCGAACCGAGCGTGCGGCCGTGCCGAATCCCGGCCAGCAGGGTTACTTCGTCTTGTTCAAAGCGCATACGAGGCCCGCGGCCGTAGCCGAGACGACGACGGGCCAACTCGCCCTGCACGTCCTCGACCGCGATCTCTAGCCCCGCGGGCAGACCTTCGACGATGACGACGAGACCTTTGCCATGAGACTCGCCCGCGGTGAGGTAGCGCAACACGCGCTCAAGGCTACTTACGGGCTCGGTAAAGCCCTGAAACAGTTAGCCCCGTGTAAGCCCAGCCAAGGCGTCACCGCCGAGCAGCACGAACAGCGTTCCCGCGGCGAGGAACGGCCCGAACGGCACAGCGTCGCGACGGCCGCGCTTGCGGGTGACGAGCAAGAGCAGGCCGATCACTGCCGCAAGGATGAACCCGACAAAGATTCCGAAGAAGACCTGCCGCGCACCTAACCAACCGAGGTCGAGACCGAGCAGGAGAGCCAAGCGCACGTCGCCGAAGCCCATGCCCGCGGGACTGACAATGTGCAACACGAACAGGGCACCCCAAGCCCCGAGGCTTCCGAGCAGCGCCCGTTGCAAGGCGGTGCCGTCCCCATGCACCGCCGCGGCCACGACAAGCAGCCCGAACGTGGCGCCGAACAACGGGTACACGAGACGCTTGGGCAGCAGGAACAAGTCGAGATCGATGACCGACAGCACCACGAGGCCGATGGCGGCCACGACGTGCGCCGCGACTTCGGGATGCGCACCGGTGCGCGCTGCCACTCCCGCGGCGACGAGCGCGAGGATCGGCGCCAACAAACGGTGTCGCCTCAGCCAGGGCGCGACAGCAGGCACCGGTTGCGGGTCGTCTTCGGGATCGGGTGGGGTTTCTTCGATCACGCGCATCGCCAACGGCGTGGCCAACAC
>JACCXE010000088.1 GCA_013697265.1 Actinomycetota bacterium
GGCCGCGACAACAGCGTCGTTACGGCCGACACCGTGGACGCGCAGTATTTGGTGGACGCCCGGGGCGGCGCCTTGATGATCTCGGCGTTCGCCCAACTCCACCGCTCGCGCCGCGCCGCGTGGGGGCGCATCGTGAGCCTCACGTCGGGTGGGCCGATGGGGTTTCCGGGCGAGGCGTCGTATGGCGCGGCGAAAGCGGCACTCGAGAACTACACGATGACCGCGTCGATCGAACTGGCGGCGAGCGGCATCACCGCGAACGTGGTGTACCCGCCCGTCACCGATACCGGATGGGTCACCGACGAGGTGCGGGCGTTCGTCGCGCAGAGTTCGGACCACTGGCATGTCGCCGAGCCCGCCGACGTCGCCGGGGTCATCGCGTGGTTGTGCACCGACGCCGCCCGCATGGTCACCGGTAACGTCATCCGTATGCGGTGAGCGTTTCGCCGCGCCGAGGGGGAGCAGTGGATTTCATCGATCGGGTCGATCCTGATGTGCGGCGCATCCTCGAGATGCCGATCATCCCGGACCTCGACTTCAGCATTGGCATCGTGCGCATCCGGGCCGGGCTGGCCAAGCAACAGGCCGAGGTCGAAGCGACGCTGCCCGAGGTGCCTGACGTGAAGACCCGCGACATATGGGTGCCCGGCTTCAACGACGAGGACGACGAGATACTGATGCGGGTCTACGAGCCCGACGGCCACAGCGCGCCGTCGGCCGGCCTCTACTGGATCCACGGTGGCGGCATGGTCGTGGGTGCCTATGACGGCAACGACTTCCAGTGCAAAACCTGGGCGTCGCAGTTCAAAGTCCCCATCGTGTCGGTCGAGTACCGCTTGGCGCCCGAACACCCCTATCCCGCACCGCTGCACGATTGCTATGCGGGGCTGCGCTGGATGTATCGCCACGCCGAATCGCTCGGCGTCGACCGGCAGCGCATCACCGTGTCGGGTGCGAGCGCGGGCGGGGGGCTGGCCGCGGGCACCGTGCTGTACGCGCGGGACGAGGGCGAGGTGGCGGTGCGCGCGCAAGTGCTCATCTACCCGATGATCGACGACCGCGACGTCACACCGTCGAATCACGAGATCACCTACCCCAAGTGCTGGAACCACGATGCGAACCAATGGGGTTGGTCGGCCTATCTCGGCGACCTCTACGGAACCGACGACGTGCCCCTCTACGCCGCGCCGGCCCGGGCGACGGTGGACGACCTGCGCGGCCTGCCGCCCACGTTCATCGACGTGGGCGAACTCGACGCCTTCCGAGACGAGGACATCGAATACGCGCAGAAGCTGATGCAGGCCGGTGTGGCCACCGATCTCGTGGTGACCTCGGGCGCGTTCCACGCGTCCGAGTCCTACAACCCGAAGGCGCCGTCGTCGCGCCGCATCCTGGCGGCTCGCCTCGACGCGTTGGGGCGCGCCCTTACATGAGCGAGATCAGGCTGGTGGTTCAGGGCGACGACCTCGGCATGTGCCGCGCCGTCAACGAAGGAATTATCACAGCCGCGACAGACGGCGTCCTCACGCAGACATCGGTGATGGCGCCGACGCCGTGGTTCGCCGAGGGCGCGATGTTGGCCAAGAAGCTCGGCATCCCGACGGGCCTACACGTCACACTGACATGCGAGTGGGAGTACCTCCGGTGGGGCCCGCTCACGGCGTCCCCGTCACTGCGCGACGCGGACGGCCTGTTCAAGCGCACCGTCGAAGAGGCGATGTTGGGCGGTGCTGACGAAGCCGTCGTTGAGGTGAACGCGCAGATCGACCGAGCGCAAGCGTGCGGCCTGGAGTTGAGTTACGTGGACCCGCACATGGGCGTGTCACTCGTTCCCGCGTACGAGGCGGCCTGCGCCCGTCTCGGCAAAAAGTTCATGTACCCGAACATCAATCCGCACCACGAGTTCTCGACGTCGGTGATGTGGCTGAGCCTCGCTTCGCGCCGCGACCGCGGTGCGTGGTTCGCCGATCAGCTCGAACGGCTCGGCCCGGGCACGCACATGGTCATGGCGCACCCCGCGGTACCGAGTGACGAGCTGCGAGCGGTGACACCGCCTGATGCCGAGAATTACTTCTGGGCCGAGCCCACTCGCATCGCCGACCTCGAAGCGCTGTGCGCCCCGGAAGTCCGAAAGATTATCGAGAACCGCAACATCGAACTGATCGCGGCCCGCGACCTTTAACCGCGTTTCGCGCCACCAAAATGCCGTGATTTCGGCGTCGGCGCCCGAAATCGCGGCATTTTCGTGGCGCAGAACGCGGCGTGGCGCGGGCGGTCAGCCGCGGCGCGTGACGGTCAACCGAGGCGGCTCAGGATGTTCCGGGTGATGGCTTTGATGCGGGGGCTGCCGGGGTCGGCGAGGCCGTGAGCCCAGTCGGTCGAGCCCGACGTGATCACGGTGGCGCCGGCGTCGTTCGTGTAGGCGCCGAGCACGGCGTGGCCGTGGCGGATCTTTTCCATCGCCTCGGGCTCGCGGGTGCCGAACACGCGCGACGCGATGTATTCGAGTTCGCTCGGCTCGTGCGGCTTCGGGGGACGGGGTGCGGTCTCACGGGTGAAATGCTGCGTCGGGCACGTGCCCAAAATCTCCATGGTCATCGGTGTGTCGTCTTCCCCCGTCGGATAGGGCAGGCCGTGGCGGTAGGTGAACGCGCAGCCGTCGCACTCGTAGCCGACCACGGTCGCGTCGGCGCCGACCATGTCGCCGTAACCGATGCCGGTGCCGTCGAACATCCAGTGGTTGGGCCGGTGGATCGTGTAGCCGCCGGCCCCACTCGTAACGTTCTTGCCGATGCGGTGATATCCGCCGCGGGTGAAGGTGACGCCGGTCATCGCGTTCTCCGGGCGAGCCACCAACACGTCTGAATAGAACGACGTGAGTAAGTGACCCTTGTCCGTCTCGAAGACGGGGTCGTTCTTGTAGAAGCCCTTGTACCCGACCATCTGCGACTGGTCGGCGCCTTCGAGGCGCACCTGCCATAGCGACGTGTTGCCCGAGAAGAACGCGGCGTTTCCGCCTCGGGCGATGAAGGCCTCGACGCTGTCGCGCATCCCCGCCGACCAGTACTCGTCGTGGCCGACCGACAAATACAGCGAGTAGTTGCCGTCGCGCAGCAACTCGGGGTGCGTCTCGAGATCGGCGTTCGTGACCACGTCGATCGCGAAGCCCTCGCGCTCGGCCCACTCGATAAACGGCAGCTCCCAGTCGGGCCAGCCGGCGCTGCCGGCATAGCCCGACAAGTGGTTCAGCTGGACGTAGCCCACGTGCGCGGCGTTCTGCGGGTCGGGAGCGCCCGTACCTGTCACCCGCCGCCCCTTGCCCGGCGGCTTGAAGAGATAGCCGGCCGACATCGGCCGCTGCATCGA
>JACCXE010000097.1 GCA_013697265.1 Actinomycetota bacterium
CCGCTACCGCCTCGAACAAGCCGGACTGGTCTACCCCGGGATAGTTGAAGTTAGGAATCTGGTAGCCGAGGCGCGTCATCGTGGTCTCCTGCCGCTCGCAATGTTCGACAACGTCATCATGGCGCGATCAACTGGCGCTAGTGGATGCAACTGCACCCGCTGACCTGACCGCTCCTACGATCGAGGCGTGCGCGTCGTATCCCTGTTGCCGTCGGCCACCGAGATCGTGTTCGCCGTGGGCCGGGGCGTCGACTTGGTCGGCGTCACCTTTGAGTGCGACTACCCCGCTGCGGCCCGGCAGCGACGCGTGGTGTCCACCTCGGCGCTGCCCGAGGGCCTAAGCCCGGCCGAGATCGACCGAGTGGTGACCGAGCGGATCGCGTCGGGCGAAGACCTCTACCGTCTCGACGCGGACGCCCTGCGCGATCTGAACGCCGACGTCATTCTCACGCAGGACCTGTGCGCGGTGTGCGCGGTGGACGTGAGCCGAGTCGACGACGCCCTCGATTATCTGGGCTGCTCGGCCCAAGTCGTGACCCTCGATCCCCGCAGCATCGAAGAAGTGCTTGGCACCATCGAACGAGTCGGCGCCGTGCTCGATGCCCAGGAAGCGGCGGCAGGTGTGATCGAGGACGCCCGCGAGCGCGTGTTAAGGCTCACGCGCGCCCTCTATGGCGCGGCCCGACGACCCACGTTGATGCTGGAGTGGACCGACCCGCCGTTCTCGGCCGGCCACTGGGTACCCGACCTCGTGACCCTGGGCGGCGGCGATCCGTTGCTCGCCCACCCAGGAAACAACTCGCAGCGCATCGAGTGGTCCACCGTGGCCGTGGCACCGGCCGAGGTCGTGGTGGTTGCGCCCTGTGGCTTTCACCTCGACGCGTCAGCCGCAATCGCCGAGGCCACTGTTGCCCACGGCTCGCTGCCATCCGACGCCGAAGTGTGGGCCGTCGACGCCGACGCGCACTTCGTGCGCCCCGGCCCCCGCGTTGTAACCGGCGCCGAGATCATGGCGCAGGTGTTGCACCCGGATCTGTTCGGCCCACCTGCCGCCGAACACGCGGTCCGAGTCACTTAGCGGGTGCGCTGGTAGATCCTCTTGCAATTGCCTTCAAGGCGGGTGCTGGCCCGGCGGCACTCGATAGGACAAGCCGATCGATCGCGTTCACAGTTGGTTAACCGACGAAGCTTCGAGCGCGTGGCGCAGGCCCCAAGCCGAGGCCGATTTGTATCCCGCGGGCGCCGCGCTCGCCTCGATGCGACGCGATGGGGCGTGCACCGACAAGCGCTCACACATCGCCAGGTAGCGGCGAGCGATGCCGCCGCCGACAACCACCAGCCTGCCGGTAGCCGCCGGCTCGCGGGCCAGCGCGTCCGCGATAGCCATGGCGGCGCGGTCGATATCGCGCGGCGTCAGTGGGTCGGGCATGGCCCAGCCTGCGGCGACAGTTTCAAGACAACCGACCCGTCCGCACGAGCAGACCTCTTGCGAGAACCCGCCGATGTGGCCGAGGAGGTTTCCGGCCACGATCTTGCCAGCGACGACGACGGCGCCGCCGACCCCGGTGCCCACGCAGATAAAAACGACGTCGGCCAATTCGCGCAGCGCCGACTCACCCAGCGCGGCGGCCTCCGCGTCGTTCAACAAGACTTCGGCTGACTCACCCAAGCCCAACGCCGCTGCGGGGTCGATGTCGAACCAGCCCAGGTTGGCGGCGCCGAGCACGCGTCCGTCTTTAATCAAGCCCGGGCATGCGATCGCGAGGCGCGATCCATCGGGGCGAACCGCGCCGTCGACGCGCTGAACGGAGTCTCCGGGGCCGAACACCACCGTTTCGATGCTGCTGCCCCCGATCTCGACGCACGTCAGTTGCGTCCCCGGGTTCACCTGACTAAGTATGTACTTCATCCTAATTCGATCTGTCTGGTGGCGCGCCCGTGGCCGCGAGCTTCTGGCGTAACCCGATGCAAGACGGGTACGCCGCGTGGGTCGGTGGTCGAAGGAACGAGCCGGAGCCGACCGAGTGCGCCGCACCGCCCTCGAAGCGGTGCGACCGTGACTCGGCGCTAGTCGACGAGGCGGAACGTCTCGCTCAACACGAGCGCGCTCGCACCGAGCAAGGTCGCGTCGGCACCGAGTTCGCTGCGCAGCACCGACAGACGCGTCAGCGACCGGGCTCGAGCGTGGCGTTCGAGGCGCCTGCGGAACTCTTCGCCGCCGCCGAGCACGTCGCCGTGCACGATGAAGGTTTCCAGGCTCAGCACTTGGTTGAGGTTCGCGAGGCCGATCGACAGGTGCAGCGCGTAACGATCAAGCAGCTCGGCGGCCGCCGCGTCGTCGGCGGCGAGCGACGTGAGCCGGGCGCAGGTCATCACCGTGGCGCCAGTGAGGTTGGCGGCTTTGGCTTCGCGGCGAAGCCAGAGCAGCGTGGCGATCGTTTCCCAGCACCCGTTTAGTCCGCAGGTGCACGGCTCGCCGTCGATCACCACCGCTGTGTGACCGACCTCGCCTGCGGTGCCGTGACG
>JACCXE010000100.1 GCA_013697265.1 Actinomycetota bacterium
GCGCATGGGTGTCGACGTGAAAGACGCCGTCAAGCTCGTCATGCAGTCGCCCGAGCGCCAGGGCTTCCAGTCGATGCTGTTCTCCAAGATCGTGCCGAACTGCAAGAAGCTCGGCCTGCTCGACGCCCGCGCCGACAAAGGCAAGCCCGGCTGGCTGCGCGAGAAGTTCACCGAGCTCGGCGTGATCGCGTTCGAAGACTGGGCCGACACCGGCGAGGAATACGAGATGTTCGCGCTCGCCAACGGAGAAGTCGCGTCACAGCCCGCTTAGCGCGCGCCACGGCCGGCGTGGGGCGAGCGGAGCGAAGGCCCCACGCTTCGGAGGAGACCGGGCCTGCGGGGTGCCCGGCCGGGAGACTAAAAGACGATGACGGAGCGGGCGATCTCGCCTTGCTTCATCGCTTCGAAGCCGTCGTTGATCTCGTCGAGGGTGATGCGAGCAGACACCAGCTCGTCGAGCTTCAGCTTGCCGTCCATGTAGAGGTCGACGTAACGGGGCATGTCGAAACGGAAGCGGTTCGAGCCCATGTTGGAGCCCTGGATCTTCTTCTCGGCCAGGAAGTCGTAGCCGGGTAGTTCGATCGACTGGCCGAACGGGATCATGCCGACAACGGTCGCCGTGCCGCCGGCGGCCAGCATGGCCCACGCCTGTTCCGCGGTCTGCTTGAGGCCAATTGCTTCGAAGGAAAACTCGACGCCGCCGCCGCTCAACTCGTGCACCGCGGCCACGGCGTCGGCCTGCGACGCGTTGACCACGTCGGTCGCGCCGAACTGTCTGGCCAGTTCCAACTTCGTCTCGTTCATGTCCACGGCGATGACGCGGCTCGCGCCGGCGATCGCCGCGCCCTGCACCACGTTGAGCCCGACCCCACCACAACCGATCACCGCCACGGTGGAAGTGGCCGGCACCGCCGCGGTGCGGAACACGGCGCCGAGGCCGGTGGTAACCGAACAGCCGATTAGCGCGGCGCGGTCCAGCGGCATGTCCTTGCGGATCTTCACCAGCGCGTTCTCGTGCACGAGCATGTGCTCGCCGAAGCTGGACAGGTGCAAGAACTGATGGCACGGCGATCCGTCTGGCATGGACAGGCGTTGCGCGCCGGTAAGGGTGCGGGTCAGGCCCTCCTTGGCGCAAAGGTTGGGACGCCCGCTGAGGCAGTACTCGCACTTGCCGCAGAACACCGACAGGCACGAGATGACGTGGTCGCCTTCTTGCACATAGGTGACACCGGCGCCGACAGCCTCGACGACACCGGCCGATTCGTGGCCGAGCACAGTCGGCGTCGGGTACGGATAGGCGCCGGTCATGAAGTGCAGGTCGCTGTGGCAAAGGCCGGCCGCCGAGGTGCGCACAAGCACCTCGCCGGGGCCGGGTTCGCCGATCACCACCTCATCGATTTCAAGCTGGCCGGGGATGGACTTCAAGAGAGCAGCGCGCATAAACGAGAGCCTGCATTATTTCCCGGGCGGGCGCCCCGCAGGCCCGCCCGCCTCCGCAACATGGGGCCCCTCGCTTCGCTCGCCCCATGGCGGCCGTATTGTCATCACGTGGCGTTCATCTCTCATCCTGCGTTCTTGACGCTGCACGTGTTGCGCGTCCGCGGCATCACCGAGACGGCCGAAATTGCCACGACCACCGGGCTGTCCGAAGACGCCGTCGTCGCCGAGTTGGCAAAGCACCGCGAGCAAGAGTTCGTTGTGTTGCGCGAAGGGCGGTTGCCGGGCTGGGCGTTGACGCACCTCGGGCGCAATGAAGACGCCGATTTGTCCCGGGTCGAACTCGACACCGCCAGCGCTCGCAACGCGGTCGACGCCGCCTACCTCGCGTTCCTCGACTTGAACCCGGGCCTATTGCGTGTTTGCACCGACTGGCAGCTGTTCCCACCCATCGACAACAAGACCGCGCCCGAGCTGAACGTCCACGAAGACGCCGCGTACGACGCCGAAGTGTTGGACAGACTCTTCAAAATCGATGGCGCCGCGCAGCCAATCTGCGCTGCACTGGCGGATGCACTCGCGCGCTTCAGCAACTACGGACCTCGACTCCAAGAAGCGCGGCGCCGCGTGGAAGCAGGCGAGCACGACTGGATGACCAAGCCGATGATCGACAGCTATCACTCGGTGTGGTTCGAACTACACGAAGACCTGCTCGCCACGCTCGGCATCGAGCGCGGTAGCGAGCCCAACGATTCCAACACGGAGGACGAGTCATGAGCGAGCCGGCAGCGAGCGCAATTATTACTGCGCCCTGGCGGTCACCGACGCCATCGAAGATGGCGTCCCAGTGACTGCCATCCCAGGGCGGTGGGGCGCAGTCCTCACCGCGATGGTCACCCCGATGGATGCCGACGGC
>JACCXE010000125.1 GCA_013697265.1 Actinomycetota bacterium
CGCTGAGACGATCGACTGCGCCTTGATCGGTGCGCTCCTGCCATTGCTCCTGAATCGTGTTGCGGAGCCGGGCGGCGTCGGCTCCGCCGCGCACCAGCGCCCGCAGGTCGGTGCCAGTTGCGGCGTAGAGACAGCGGAACCACATGCCGTCAGCCGTGACGCGGCTGCGGTCGCAGGTCGAGCAGAACGGTTCGGTCGTCGAGGCGACGATGCCGAAGACGCGCCCGTCTGGCAGTTGGTAACGCCGCGCCGGGGCCGCGGGCCGCACCTCGGCCGCCCTGATCGGGCCATACGCGGCGCCGAGCCGCGTGAGCATTTCGTCGGACGTGACCACGGCGTCGCACGTCCAGCCGGTGGCGCCGCCGACGTCCATGTACTCGATAAAGCGCACCTCGGCGCCAACCGACGATCCGTATTCGAGTAGGTCGATGAGTTCGTCGTCGTTGGTGCCGCGGATCACGACGGTGTTGATCTTGGTCCCGCTCAGTCCCGCGGCGCCGATCGCGGAGATGCCATCAAGCACGCCCTGGTGGTTGGCGCGACGCGTGATCGCCTCGTGGCGGTCGGCGCGCATCGTGTCGAGACTCACGGTGACGCGGTGCAGTCCAGCGGCGCGCAGCGCCGCAGCCTGGTCCACCAGGTGTACGCCGTTGGTGGTGAGGCTGATGTCGGTGATGCGTGGATCCGCCGCGATACGGGCCACCAGCACGGCGAGGTCTCGTCGCAACAGCGGTTCACCGCCGGTGAGGCGCACCTTCGTGACTCCAGCATCGGCAAAGGCGCGCACCACGAGTTCGAGCTCTTCGAAACTGAGGATGTCGTCGCGGGGCAGCCACGTATAAGTGGCCTCGGGCATGCAGTAGTTACAGCGAAAGTCGCAGCGATCGGTAACCGACAGGCGCAGGTCGCGCAGCGCCCGTCCCCGCGTGTCCACCGAGCGATAGTACGCCTGGATCGGGGACACCCCTAAAGCCCGAGAGTTGCCCGAAAACGGACAGGGCCGCGGCGGCGCCGAGTCAGTCGGCATAGGCCGCGATCTCGGTCGCCTTCACGCTGATCCACACTGCGTCACCGACGAACAAGTTGAGGTCGCGCGCCGCCGCCGCGGTTATCTCGGCCACGAGCGCAATCGGCGGACCGAGTTGGACCCGCGTCCGGTCGCCGAACCCGTCGATGTGGAGCACCGTTGTGGGCCAGCGATTGCGCGAGCTGCCTTCGGGTTCGCTTCGATGCAACGCGATCGCGTTGGGAGCGATCGTCACGAGGACCGGACCGTCGAGCGGATCGGCGGCGGTGAGGGTGGCGCCCGACGACGTGGTGATGGTCGTTCCGTGGCCGCGACCGCGCAGCAGATTGGTGCCGATGAGGTCCGCCACGTAGCGGGACGCGGGATGGCTCGTGATCTCGGCGACGGTGCCGGTCTGCGTCACGGTCCCGTGCTCGAGGATCACTACGCGGTCGGCGAGAGCGAGCGCGTCGATCGGGTCGTGCGTGACGAGAATCGCCGGGCCCGCGAACGAGGCCAAGAACGCGCCGAGATCGCGTCGCACCTCGGTGCGGGTGCCGGCGTCGAGCGCGCCAAGCGGCTCGTCGAGCAGCAACACGTTTGGGTCAGATGCGAGTGCCCGCGCGATCGCGACGCGTTGCGCCTCGCCGCCCGACAGAGTGCCGGGCCGGGCCCGGGCCAGCGCGCCGACCCCCAGCCGTTCCAGTGATTGCGCCGCGATCGCGCGCGCCTCGGACCTGGAGCGCCCGTGGCAGCGGGGACCGAACGCCACGTTGTCGAGCGCGTCGAGATGCGGCAACAGCAGATGGTCTTGATAGACGATGCCCACGCCGCGGCGCGGCGGCGCCACGAACGTGTCGGGCGGCCGGTCCAGAATAGTGTCGCCGAGCGCGATCACCCCGTCGTCGATGGCGACGTTGCCGGCGACGCAGCGCAGCACCGTGGTCTTACCGGCGCCGTTGGGGCCGAGTAACGCGGTGACTTGGCCGGCGGGCGCGTCGATGTCGACCGACACGGTGGTTGCCCCGACCTCGACGGTCATGTCGATCTTGAGGCTCATGTGCGGAACCAGTGCCCGCGCATCGAGACCAATGCGAACACCGCCACGGCGACCAAGACGAAACTGAGTGCGATCGCTGCGGGCGGGTCGGCTTCGAGCCGCAGATATACGGCCAGCGGCAACGTCTGTGTGCGCCCGGCGATGTTGCCGGCAAAGGTGACAGTGGCCCCGAACTCGCCGAGGGCGCGGGCGAAAGCCAGCACTGCGCCGGCCGCGACCGACGGCGCGATGAGGGGCAGCGTCACCTTGCGAAACACGGCAAGCGGTCCGGCCCCGAGGGTGCCGGCCACGTCCTCGAACCGCGGGTCGACGTGGCTGAGCGCGCCCTCGACGGTGATGACGTAGAA
The DNA here is from genome assembly GCA_013697265.1 of Actinomycetota bacterium. Lineage (GTDB taxonomy): Bacteria > Actinomycetota > Acidimicrobiia > Acidimicrobiales > JACCXE01 > JACCXE01. Next base: position 2,414 of record JACCXE010000125.1, read on the forward strand.
GGGCATGGCGACGAAGGTCTGGGCCATGATCACCGCGGCCGGCGAGAACGTGAGCTGAATGTCCAGCGCGTCGTGCAGCCACCCGCCCAGGGGACTGTTGAGGCTGAACGCGGCGAGCAGGGCCACGCCGCCCACGACGGGCGGCAAGATCATCGGCAACAGCACCAGCGCGCGGACCAGTCGGCGGCCACGCATTCGGGTGCGGGCCAGCACCCACGCCAGGGGAGTGCCGAAGACGAGCGAAAGCGCGGTGGCGGCCGCAGCACATGCGACGGAAAGGCGAAGCGCGTCGAGCGCCGGGCCGGTCGTGAGATCGGACCACAAGGTCGACCAGCGGGCCCGCTGCATCAGGGCCAACAGCGGCAGAGCGAAGAACGCGATCGTCACCGTCGCCATCACGACGACGGCAACGGGCGGTCGGCTTGGGCTTATGCCGGAGCGAGGAACCCGAATTCCTTCAAGATCCGTTGGCCTTTGGCGCCACGTAGGAAGGCGACGAATGCCTTCGCGGTCATGGCATTACGCGCAGCCTTCAATGTGACAGCGGGATACACCGCGATCACGTTTTTCGAGTCCGGCAATACAACGGTGGCCACGCGGGCGCCGGCCCCTTTCGCGTCGGAGGCATAGACGATCGCAGCTACGGCGTCGCTGTCGGTCACAGCCGTAAGTGTCGCCCGCACGTTCTGTCCGCGGGTGACGCGCCCTTCGGGCACGCTGACTTTGGCGGCCTCGAGAGCCTGGGCCGCGTATTTCCCGCACGGAACCGCAAGGTCACACAACGAGATCACGCCCGCGGCCGGGAGGTCGGCGAGGCTGCGTATTCCTTCCGGGTTCCCGGGCTTGGTCACGATCGCGAGCCGGTTGCGCGCGAACACGGCGGCGCGGCCGGCGAGCAGGCCGGCGTCATCGAGCTTGGTGACGTTCGCCTGATCGGCCGATGCGAACACGTCCGAACTGTTCCCGGCGACGATCTGGTCGGCAAGCGCGGACGAAGCGCCGAAATTGAATTGCACGTCGACGGCGCGATGGGCCCGCGTGAAGTTCTGCCCGATCTGCGTGAACGGAGCGGTGAGCGACGTCGCGGCCGACACCAAGATCGATCCGCCCAACTCGCTATCGGCTCGCCGTGCCCGCGGATCGTTGCCGCACGCGGCCCACAACCCGAACACCAGCAGTAGTGCCACCGTCGCCACCGTGTGCAACCGGATCACCCGCGTAGGGTACGCGCGTGGCCGACCGTGGCTTTACCCATCTCGACCCGTTGGGTCGCGCGAATATGGTCGACGTCACGCTGAAGGACGCGACCCTCCGGCGGGCGATGGCGCGCTGCAAGGTCTTTGCGGCCCCGGAAACTACAGCGATGATCGCCAACAACGCGGTGACCAAGGGCGACGTGTTGGCAACGGCGCGCGTCGCCGGCATTCAGGCGGCCAAACGCACGGCCGAACTGATCCCGCTGTGCCACCCGTTGCTGGCCGGCGCCGCGCAGATTCATTTCAACATCGGCGACGACCACATCGAAGTCGAGGTCCGCACCGAGACGTTTGACCGCACGGGCGTGGAAATGGAAGCGATGACAGCCGCCGCCATCGCCGCGCTCACCATCTACGACATGTGCAAGTCCATCGACCCAAACATGGTCGTCGGCGACGTCGCGTTGTGGGAAAAGACCGGCGGGCGATCTGGCCAATGGCATCGACCAGCTTCCTGATCGGTGAGGTTTCGAATAGTTGACCGATGCGTTACAGTGACCGCCTCATGTTGAGCGCCCGAATTCTCGTAGTAGTAGGTACGTAGCGGACGCCGACTGCTCATCGCGCGCTTCGCTACGGCCTCCCGAAATCGGGAGGCTTTTTTCTTTTCTAGGAAAGGTTTCCCGATGAAGTCCCAACAGATGAATGGCGGCCAGGCCCTCATCAAGGCATTGGAAATGGAAGGCGTCGAGACGATCTTCGGATTGCCCGGCGG
>JACCXE010000130.1 GCA_013697265.1 Actinomycetota bacterium
GCCGTCGATGGCATGACGGCGCGTTTGAGATCCTTGTAGTGCGCGAGGTCGTGGGCGTAGTAGCCGTACTTCTCACCGGTGAGCAGCTTGCCAAGCACTAAACCGAGCGCTGACCGCTTGCCCCCGATATCGGTCCTTTCCAGCCAGCGTTCGTCGGTCGTCTGTGGCGCGTTACCGGAGCCGCTCGCGGGCTTGCGGGCGCCGAGAATCACGAGCGCTCGCTCTTCCCACGTCGCCAAGTGTCCAATCAGATCTTTGATCGACCACACCCCGCCGCCCAACGGGCCGGCGACTGTCAACCGCCTGGCCGACAGGTTGTCGATCAAAGAATCGGTGACCTCCCGCGTTCCCTGGAGGATGCCGATTGCCTGCTCGCGAGTCGCGGTGCGCCAAATCGGCGTGAACGCCTTCACCGCGGCGTCCCCATGGAATCCGCCAGCAGGTCGGCGAGTTCGGTCTTGGTGATGGCCCGTGTCTCGAGCCAGTCGAGGCAGGCCGCGTCGAGAAAGCCCACCCAGCCGCGCAGCATGATCCGCTGGTGGGGAGTCGGGACTTCGAGTTCGAACGCCTCGGCGAGTCGTTCGACGACCTCGGCGCGGGAGTGTTCCACGATGTCCTGCACCGCGGCATCGGAGCTAATGCCACCCTGGAGGATGGCGCGGTAGGCGTCGGCGTGGTCGTCGATCCAATCGAGGTGCGCGTCGAGCGCGGCGCGAAGCCGCGGCTCGACGGGCAGGTTCGGGTCGAACCGGGTTGCCTCGCGGAGCTCGTCGGCGGCCGACTGAACCGTGGCGTGGTACAGCTCTGCCTTGGTCGAGAAGTAGTGATAAAGCAGCGGCTTCGACGCGCCTGCCTCCTCGGCAACATCGGCCATGGAGACCTCGTCCCAGTGACGCTCGCCGATGAGACGCAGACACGCCGCGAGAAGCTCGGCGCGACGGTCCTCGACGGAGAGACGTCGCCGCGTGGATCGGTCCTGCATGGCGCCCGTCCTACCACTCGACTCGATTGCCATTGAGCCCTCCGTCCCATTGACCATTTTTACAATTGTTACTGATCGTTCGTATAATAGTGCCATGGCATCCGAGATCGACATGCGCACCCTCGATATCACCAGACAGAACGTCGCGGTGGAGAAGGTGCTCGCGAACACCACCAACGCCCGACATCGCTACTTATTGCAGGCCTACCTGCGGCACCGCTACCTGGAGTCGGCCGGCCGGTGGGAGGAGATCCTCGATCCGCAGCTGACCGTCGACAATCCGCACTACCGGTTCAACCTCGCGGGCCAGGAACCGTTCACGCTCGACGGCAAAGAACAGGTCGGCATGCTTTATGGCCATTGGACCAACACCGACCAGTGCATTTTCTACGTGTCCGACGAGCACGTCGCCGTGGGGGATCACATGGTGATCGGCCGGGGTATCGGCTACCAGCAGACCCTCGGGTTCGAACTCGCTGCCGCGGGACTCGACGTCGACCCCGAGGCCATGTACCTGAAGAAGTCCCAGATCATGATGCTGTGGCCCTATGACGACCAGGGCCGACTCCTTGGCGAGGACGTCTGGGAGTTCGACACCGCCGAGGCAGGCCTGTTCAAGCTCGACCCTGCTGACGTGTTGACCGCCGCGCAGAGCCGCGAGTTGCTCGACCCGTTCATCAAACCCTTGCCGGACTTCGACGCCTCGATGCTGCCGTCGTGAGAGCCGTCGCCTGCCAAAACGGCCAACTCGACGTTGTCGATCTTCCGAACCCGACACCGGCCGAGGGCCAACTCTTGCTCGACGTGACCGGTTGTGGGATCTGCGGCTCGGACCTCCACGCGCGCCACCACGCCGACGCCCAGGCCGACGTGCTCGCCGAGGCCGGCTACGACGGCTTCGCCCGCTCGCACGAACAGGTCGTGTTCGGCCACGAGTTTTGCGGCACCATCGCCGACCACGGACCGCGCACCTCCAAGAAGCACAAGACCGGCACGCCTGTGGTCGCGCTCCCATTGATCCGCAAGGACAACGGCATGCACGCCATCGGCCTGTCGGCTTCCGCGCCCGGCGCGTACGCCGAACAGGTGCTCGTCGAGGAAGCGTTCATGATGCCCGTGCCCAACGGGCTGTCCGCCGAGGTCGCCGTCATCACCGAACCCATGGCCATCGGCCATCACGCGGTCAACCGCAGCGAGATCAGCAAGAAGGACGCGGCGGTGGTCATCGGCTGCGGACCGGTGGGCCTTGCCATCATCTGCCTGCTCAAGACCAAGGGCATCGAGACCATCGTCGCCAGCGACTACTCACCGGGACGGCGCGCCCTCGCAACCGCGTGCGGCGCCAGCACTGTGGTCGACCCCGCCGCCGAATCGCCCTACGACGCGCTCGGTGATCGTGGCTACACCACGTCCATCGCCCAGAACGCCGCCGGCGGACTCAAGGCGATGAAGGGCCTCCAGAAGCTGCCCGTGCCATGGCATGTCGTGTTCCGCGGGCTCTCCCAGCTGGGCGCCGCAGCGCCGAAGCGGCCGGTCGTGTTCGAATGCGTCGGCGTGCCCGGCATCATCGACGGCATCATCACCGACGTCCCCCTCAACACCCGCGTCGTGGTCGCCGGCGTCTGCATGGAGCCGGACCAGTTCCGACCGGTCATGGCCGTGAACAAGGAGATCGATCTCCGCTTCGTGGTCGGATACAGCCCACTCGAGTTCCGCGACACCCTCCACATGCTCGCCGACGGCAAGATCGACGCCAGCCCACTCGTCACCGGCACCGTCGGCCTCGACGGGGTCGCCGACGCCTTCGACGCTCTCGCCAACCCCGAACACCACGCGAAAGTCATCATCGATCCGTCCAGCGCCGCGACGCTGTGACCGCCGCATTACCCGGCGCAGGTCGCGCCGCCGTGTGAACGCGGGCGCTGACAGCGAAACCGATGGTTGCCGAGGCCGCCATATTCCGTTACGGTTCGGAACGTAATGACGCCAACAGCTCACGCGCTCGCTGGGCGCCCGAGGGACACGCGGATCGACGACGCGGTTCGGCGCGCCACCGTCGAGCTGCTGGAGCAGGTCGGGTACCTGCAGCTGACGATCGCCGCGATCGCCGAACGCGCCGGGACCAACAAGCCGGCCCTCTACCGTCGGTGGCCGACAAAGGCGCATCTCGTGCACGACGCGGTGTTTCCTCCGCAGGATCTCGATGCCATTCCAGCCAGCGGCGCCCTGCGAGACGACATCCGCACGCTGGTCGTTATCGGCCTGGACCTGCTCGGCCGACCGGCAGCCCGCGCCGCGCTGCCCGGTTTGCTGGCCGAGACGGCGGCTGATCCCGCGCTCGAGGCCGACGTGCTCGGCCGTGCGGCCGGGGGGACATGGACGTGGTTGCAACAACGTCTGGATGCAGGCGTCGAGGCGGGCGAGGTTCGCGCCGACGTGAAGTCCACGACCGTGTTCGAGTTGATCGCTGGCACCGCGTTCGTCGCGACTGCGATGCGACCGCTTGACGCGGTCGACGACACGTGGATCGACGACGTGGTCGACCTGATCATGCGGGGCATTGGGCCGTGACAAAAACGAGGGGACGAGAAGAGTGGACCTAGGACTCGAAGGATGCGCGGCAGTTGTAACTGGCGGCACGAAGGGCATGGGCCGCGCCATCGCCGCTGCGTTTGCCGACGACGGGGCGCGCGTCGCGGTGCTGGCCCGCGGTGCCGACGCGCTCGAGGACACTGTCGAAGATCTGCGTCGGCGGGGGAGTCCCGATGCGGTTGGGCTCTCGGTCGACCTAACCGACCCGGCGGCGATCACCGAAGTGTTCGCCGAAATCGGTGGGCGGTGGGGTGCGGTCAACAGCCTGGTGAACACGGTTGGCCCGGGCGACGGCTACTTCGAAGAGATGAGCGACGCCGACTGGGACGCGGCCTTCCAACTCGGCCTTATGGCCGCGGTGCGATGCACCAAGGCGGCGCTGCCGTGGCTGCGGGCGGCGGAGTGGGCGCGCGTTGTCAACTTCGCCGCGCACTCGATTCAAAGGCAGAACCCCAGGATCGTGGCCTACACCGCGTCGAAGGCCGCGGTGGCCAGCGTGTCGAAGAACCTGGCCAAGAGCCTGGCCAAGGACGGGATCCTGGTGAACACGATCAGTCCGGGGACGATCGTCACGGCCAGCTTCACTGAGGCGCTCGAACCGTTCCTGGCCGCCGACGGGCTTGACGCGAGCGACCCCGTCGACGTGATGACGTGGATCGAGAACAACTTCCACCAGCCGGCCGACCTGGGCCGGGCCGGCATCCCTGACGAGATCGCGAGCATCACCGTCTATTTGGCGTCTCGTCGCAACGGCTACGTCACGGGGGCCAACGTCAACGTCGACGGCGGCTCTGACTTCGTCTGAACCCCGAGGAAACGCATGGACATCGATCAACTCGTCGACGCTGCTTGTGAGCGGGCCGGTGCGGCGGACTTCGGGCCCGACACCTGGCAGGAGGGCCTTGACGTGCTCGTGCGGTCGCTGAGCGACGAAGCGGCACTGAACGAGATCGGCCTCGCGGTTATGACCGATCAGATCGTGGGCAACCTCAGCAACCGGCTCAAGATCGAGCAGTGCTACGCCAAGCACCCCGAGATCAACGAGCAGGCGATCGTGGCGCCGCTGTTCGGGTTGGGCCTGCCCCGCACCGGGTCGACAGCTCTCAGCTTCTTGCTCGCGCAGGACCGCGCCCGTCGCACACTGCGCGTGTGGGAGGCCGCTGATCCGTGTCCGCCACCCGAGACCGCGACGCAGGACACCGATCCCCGCATCGCAGTGGCGCAGGCCGGCGTCGACTTCACCAACGACATGTTCACCGGGTTCGCTGAGATGCTCCCGTCGGCCGCCGACGGCCCCCAAGAGTGCCTCGTGCCGATGGCGTTCGACTTCCGCTCGCTCATGTTCGAGGGCATGGCGAACATCCCGAGCTATACGGCCTGGCTGTTGCACTGCGACATGAAGCCGGCCTACGAGTACCACCGACGCGTGCTGAAGCTGCTCCAGTGGCGGTGCCCGCCCAACCGGTGGTGGTTGAAGAGCCCGGCCCACATGCTCTCGATCGACGCGCTCGACGCGGTCTACCCCGACGCGCGGTTCGTGATGACCCACCGCGACGTCGCCAAGGTGCTGCCGTCGGTCTGCGCGCTCTACGCGACGCTCGGCGGTGTGCTCGCCGAACACCTCGACCCTGTCGCGCTCGGTGCCCACAACCGCGACGTTTGGCGCACCGCCCTCGAGCGCCTCATCGAGTTTCGTGACAGCGGAACCGAAAAAGATCGCTTCTTCGATCTCGCGTTCGACGCGGTGCAACGTGATCCGATCGGCGAGGTTACCGAGCTCTACGCCGCGCTGGGCGACGAGCTGACCGATGACGCCCGTCAACGCATGACGAGTTGGTGGGCCGAAGCCAGCAAGAACCGAACCGGACCAGGCAATTACGCGGCCGACGAGTTCGGTCTCGACCCGGCGAGCATCGCCGACGAGTTCGCGTTCTACACCAACCGCTTCGACGTCCCTATCGCCACCGCCTGACCTAGGAGAAGCCCGTGGACGAGATCACCCAGAAAGTTGTCGACGGCACGGCGTGGCGCGAATTCTGCGGCATGCTCGCCGACGCCGGCGACGTCATCCTCGCCGAGGGCAACCCCGACAGCCCGCTCGACCGGGCCGAGGGTTTCCGCATGCTCACGCGCCTGTTGCGCGGCGCGCTTGAAAGCAAGCTCGAGTACGGCCGTCCGACCGAACCGGTGCTCGTCCGGGCCTGCCACGAGACGGTGAAGATCGTCGGCGAGAACCCTGACAACCACTACCTCGGCGCCTCCCTCGATGGCCAGTACGACTACCGAATCTGGGGCACCCGCGGCGACGCCAAGTGGATCAGCTTCAACCTGTTTTCCGGGGCGGGCTTCGGCGGCGGCGGACCGGGCACGGGTAACACGATGCACGAAGAGCAGATGCACATCGAACCCGACGGCACCTTCGAACTTGTCATCTCCCAGCGCGAGCACCCGGGCAACTGGCTGCAATCAGAGACCGCCACGCGCAGCATCGCCATCCGCCAAACATTCCTCGACCGACCCAGCCAGCGCCACGCCGAGCTCCACATCGAGCGCCTCGGTGCCGACACCCGCACCCCCGCGCCACTAACAGCGGAGGAGCTGTATCTCGCGCTGATCTACACCGGCTTCTATATAAAGGGCGTGGCCGAGATCGGCGCGGGATGGGCGACGCGTCAGGCCCAGTGGCCGAACATGTTCACCGACGAGGCCGAGCTGCCCGAGACCGACAAGTTCAAAGACCCGCAGATCAAGTGGCACCAGGGTTACTTCGACCTCGCCGAGGACGAGGCGCTCGTCGTCGAGGTCACCCCGCCCGACTGCGAGTACTGGATGATTGCGCTGCACAACCACTGGATGGAGACGCTCGACTACGTCCACCACCAAGCCACGCTCAACTGCCACACCGCAAAGGTTGACGACGACGGCAGCGTGCGCTTCGTCATCGCGCACCGCGATCCGGGCGTTCCGAACTGGCTCGACACGGCTGGTCACCGGCGCGGCACCGTCGGCGTGCGCTGGGTCGGCCCCGACGTCATCGACGTACTCCCGTCAACCAGCCTCGTGAAGGTGTCGTCGCTTCGCTAACTATCCTCTGATGCCGTGGTGCAAGCCCTGAATCCTTCGGGCGCGTCGGCGCGAAGCGACGCGACCCGCCGGGTTGTTGGGCGCACCTCGCGCGTCGCGCATCTGGGCCCTGCGTCCCGCAGTTCCCGCAGTTAGATGACGTCAGTCAGGCGGAGTTCGCGTACCGCGAAGTCGAGCGCCCCGGTCAGGTCGAGGCGGCGACCGCGGGCCCGTGCGACGAGCAACTCGTCGGGAGAGAGCGCGGCGGCGATGGACGGCAGCCAGGTCTTCTGGACGGCGCGCTCCCACGGACGGGGCCGGTCGAGCGTCTTGTCGCGGATGCGCTCCGCCGCCCCCCACAGTTCGGCGGCCAGGACGAAGCGGCTCTTCATCGCCGCCCACGCCGCCGCGGTCTCGAGCATGTGGGACGCGCCGTTGTGCTGGATGGCTTTGAACGCCTCGGCTGCGTCGGCGAGTGTCGACGGGCCGGCGGGGTCGCCCCGAGCGCATCGGACGAACCCGAGCAGCTCGAGCCCGTGCCCGAGTAGAGCTGCCTTCTCATAGTCACCGTCGGGCCGTGGCGGCTGACCTGGCGAGCGGCGTTTTTTGGCTGTTAGCCCAACATCGTGTTGGGCGAGCTTGGTAAGGCGATCAGGAAACCGATCACAATCTCCGGCCGGTGCTCAGCGGTCGCTGAGGTCCGACAGCTCGCGATCGGCGATGTCGTAGTTCGTGAGGAGACTTCCACCGATCAACGCTGCACCTACCCCCCAGAAGAAGTAGGTCAGGCCGCGGTCGGTGTCGGTGATCATGGCGACGAGCGGACCGAGGAGGAGCAGAGCTCCGGCGGCGTAGTCACCGACAGCATGAACCTTGAACGGCACCACCCGGATCACACCCAACCGATACCTGGTGAACACGCTAAGCAGCAGGATCGTCAGCCCCACTCCGATACCGACGGCCTTCGCCTCGGCCGTGCCGTCGACGAGAACACTGACGACAAGAAGCAGGGCTGCGCTGGAGTAGTCGGCGACGCCATGCAGCCACGGTGGGATGAGCTTGACCAGAGACACTGGGAATCCATTCGGTCGGCGGGCTTGAACGATGGTATTGCGCTGAACAGTCTCCGGTGGCGGACTGGCGGCCACGACGACACTTTCGGGACGGGCTTCGACAGACTCATACCCGAAGGTCGCGGTTCAAAATCCTGCCCCAGCCGCGGCCAGCGCCCATTCCAAGCTGTCTGTGTCGCCCACATCGCCGCCGATCGCCGTGCCCACACCGGTGTAGGCGCTCCGTCGTCGCATGCCGCAACGAGCTTCTGTCTTCGGAACGACCACCGGTAGAGTCGGTGGGTGACATCGGTGGATCTGGGGAGCGCGTTGCGAGCGGCGCAAGGGATCGACCCCGCGGCAATCTCTGAGGTGGTGCTCAGATTGATGAGCGAGCTCGGTGGCACGGATGTCGTCGTCTATCTGGTCGACTTCGCGCAGAACACCCTCGAACCGTTGCCCGATCGCAGCACGCACGCCAACCTCGCGCAAAGCGAAGACGTAGCGACGACGATCGCCGGCCGCGCCTTTATCGACCAGCGGCCGGTGACGGCCGAACGACCCGATGGTGTGCGGGTGTGGGCGCCGATCAACGAGGGCTCGGACCGGACCGGAGTGCTCGCCGTGACGGTCCCAGAAGCGACCGATGAGATGCTGAGCGCGTGCTGCGAACTCGGTCTGTTCGCGGGATATCTGATCGCGACGCAGGCCCGCTCGACGGACCTGTACAACCTTCATCGACGCCGACGGTCGCTGTCACTGCCGGCGAGCATGCAATGGGATCTGCTGCCACCCTTGGTGCTGAAGACCGGCCGAGTCGCGATCGCCGCAGTCCTCGAACCGGCCTATGAGGTCGGTGGCGATTGCTTCGATTACGCGCTCAACGACACCGTGTTGGACATGGCGGTGTTCGATCCCGTCGGCCACGGCCTCGGTTCCGCGCTGATCGCGGCGCTGTGTGTGGGCTCTTATCGCCACGACCGGCGCGAGGGCCACACCCTTGAACAGATGCACGCGCACCTCGAGAGCGCGATGGCCCACGAATTCTCTGATCAAGCGTTCTGCACTGGTCAACTGGTCCGAATCGATCTCGAGTCCGGAACCATGACGTGGACCAACGCTGGGCATCCCTTGCCGATGCTGATCCGCGGCGGCCACGTCGTAAAGGAACTCAAGTGCGCGCCCACCCCACCTTGGGGTGTCGGAGATCTCCTCGCACCCGCCGGCGCAACGACTGTCGCGACCGAAGCGCTCGAACCTGGTGACGGCGTGCTGTTCTACACCGACGGTGTTGTCGAAGCCCACCAACCGGGAGCAGAGCAATTCGGTACCGAACGGCTGGCCGATCTCGTCGGTCAGCATTCCTCGAATCAACTTGAACCCGAAGAGATCCTGCGGCACCTAGTCCGCGCCGTGCTCGAACATCAAGACGACCGGTTATCCGACGACGCCACCCTCGTTCTCGTGCAATGGAATGGTCCGCAGGCACGCTGATCTCGAAGCGCTACGAGATCGGGTGCGGGTAGGTCACGGTTCTGTGGCGTCGGGCTGCCGCATTCGGTCCTCGATGACGTTCGCGCAGTGCTCGGCTTCCCGCAGCGGGAGGTTGTGGTCGCCCGGCCAGAGCTCGAGCTCGATGTTCGATCGACCGGCGAGCGTGCGGAGGTGGTCGAGGTCGACGACGCGATCGTGCGTGCCCGCGACGAGATGGATCGGCGTGTGCACCTGGTCCAGCCAGGGACCGTGTTCGGTGAGCAGGACGTCGGTGAGCGTCTGGTTGTACGACGGCCAGGTGTGTTGCACGCTGTCCTCGGCTACGACTCGCGGAAGCGAGGGATGGGTCCAACGCGCGACCCGAGCCGACAGGGCGCGGTGGTCGCACACCCACCGGCACGCTCGCTCGGCGACCGGCCCTGGAAGCGTGAACAGCCTCGCCATCGGGCCCATCGCGCCGAGGTGGGCGCGTGCTGCGGAGGCAGCGGGGAACAGTGGCGGCCCGAAGCCGACGACCTCGCGCACGTCGCCGGGGTGACGGTGGGCGTAGCGGAGCGCGATGACGCTTCCGATCGAGTGCGCCCCGAGATGGATCGGCGACCCGAGGTTGAGCTCGGCCAGCAGGGCGTCGATCGCGTCGATGTGGTCGTCGAGGCCGCAGCCGGTGGCGGGTTTTGGCGACCGTCCGAACCCGAGGAGGTCCGGGACGATGAGCGTGTGATCTGTCGCGAGCCGGTCGTACGCGGCGCCCCAGTACCGGTTCGAGCCGGTCAACCCGTGGAGCAGGACGATCGGTGGGCCGCTCCCGCGGACGCGCGCGAACAAGGCGCCGTCGTGCTCGCGGCCACCGCCCGGGCGCCAGCGGTGAGCAGACCGGCGAGCGCGGGCACCGGTCACATCATCACGACGGGCCGCGCTGATCGTTCGCGGACGACGGTGATGGCCGCGGCGATGGCGAACGCGATACCGCTGACGAGGATGTTCACGCGCACGCCGAGGACCAGCGATGCCGGATCGGATCGCAGCGACTCGACCCAGAGCCGCCCGAGGGCGTAGCCAGCGACGTACAGCGCGAACAGCGTGCCCGTCCGCAGGCGAGCGCGGTGGCCGAGCAACACGAGCAGCATGGTGAGGGCGACGTTCCAGAGCGCCTCGTACAGGAAGGTCGGGTGGAACGTGGCCATGTCGGCGTAGCGGTCGGGCCGGTGTTCGGCGTCGATCCGCAGCTCCCAGGGCAGGTCCGTCGGCCGGCCGAAGAGCTCCTGGTTGAACCAGTTGCCGAGGCGGCCGATTGCCTGTGCGATCGGGATGGCGGGCGCCACCACGTCGAGCAGCGGGCCGACAGTGAGTCCTCGGCGTCGGGCTGCCCACGCGCCGGCGGCGACGCCGGCGATGAGACCCCCGGGTATGCCGAGGCCGCCTTCCCAGACGAAGAGCACGTGGGTCCAACGCCCCTGGAAGCGCTGCCAGTCCGTGATGACGTGGTACAGGCGGGCGCCGAGCAGACCGGCCGGCACGGCCCACACCGCGAGTGCGCTGATGTCA
>JACCXE010000143.1 GCA_013697265.1 Actinomycetota bacterium
CTAGTAAGCCGCGTCGACTTACGCCTCAGTACTACGGCAGCGCCGTACAAACGGATGATGAGACAGCACGTCGCGCTCTCTCAACGGCGCGCGATGTCTCGGCTCAGGTTTTCACACGAGCGTCGAGCGTCGAGGCAGACAACGCGCCGGTGATCACGCCTTCGGCGACCTCCGAGAGGCGCGGTCAAAGTCTGCGACCAGCGTGTCGGCCAACTCGACCAGCGTCTTGGCGAGCGTCGCCTCTCTAAGCCTTGCGCCCGCTCTTGTTCATGTCACCAGGTCTTTCTCTCCGCTCCGAGCGTCAAAGCGGAGACCTCGCGCCACCACGTCCCGGGCGACGTCAGTCAATGGTCGGTCGTTCCCGAACGCATGGGCCCTTAGCCGCACGAGCGCTTGGGCAACGCTTACCTCAAGCTGCGCGGCGACCATCCCCGTCGCCTGATGCACCACATATTGAAAGTCGGCGCTCGCTTCCAACTCGGCGGCAAGTTGGCCCGGCGCGGCGTCGGCCTGGAGCACGAGAATCGCCTGCGCGGCGACGTCGGCCATCACGAGGGCGTCGGCGTGCTGCTCATCGCTGAGCGGACCCGGTCGGTCGCGGTACAGGTTCAGCGCGCCGAGCCGGACGGCTCCCACTTGGAGGGGAAACCCGAAGATCGCCCGGACGCCGGCCGCCACCGCCGGCGGGGCGAATGCGAGCCAGCGCGGAGTGTCGGGATGAGCCAGGTCCGGTTCCAGCGTGGGCCAGTCGTGACGGTAGGCGTCCACACACGGGCCTTCCACGAGGTCGTACTGCAACTGCTCGACCAGGGCACTCGTTGCATTTGAACTGCACACCGGGCCGCGGGCCACGTCATCGGTCATCAACATGATGCCGGCGCCCGTCACGTCCGTGGCTTCTGCGCAGACTTGGCAGAGCCGTTTTGTTTCCAAGCCCCCACCATCGGCCCCGAGCTTTTCGAGAATGCGTAATCGCCGCTCACCGGGCACGACTCACGCCTCGTCGCTTGCTGCCGCGTTCGCAACACTGATCTCGCTTGCGCGAACAGGCGTGGCCGCCGTTTCCTTCGGCGCCGCGCCCGCGCCGGTGTCTCGATCGGCTCGCTCCGTGGCCGGAACCGCGACCCACGTTCCGAGCGCAGTAGTGGACCCGACTACGTCGTTCGGCTCACGCTCAGGGGCGTAGGCCACTTCGCACAGATCGAGGACAAGGCGGGCGCAACGCGACGGAGAGCGCAGCGTGAGCATCTGCATTCGTCGGCCCAAAACAGCCCTCGTTTGCAATAGGACGCCGACCGTCGCCGCACCCATGAACCCCACGCCGCTTAAGTCGACAGTCAGGTCGCCATCATCGAGGTCGGCCGTCTCAAGCAGCGTGCGCGACAGTGCGGCCGCCGTGGTGCCATCGTGCTCGCCGCGAAGCCAAATAATGGTTTGGTCGCCTTCGCGTCCGACGAATGAACTTCCGGCATCGTTGAGAGACCCGGACGGCGCAACTTCGTTGACATCCATTCGCTCTCCTGACTACGCACGTAAAAGGTGACGCGCTACCAGGGTCCGGAGCATCGCTCCCGAGCCGACCGAAGCCGGCCCAACACGTAAGGGATTTTGTCGTGTTACGACCCACCATACACCCAGGCCTGCCGAAGACTCTCGGCGCGGAAGCCAAGCGGGCGACCGTGGGCCCACGCGGTCTAAGAACTCTGGGCGAGTTCTTTCCGCAATTGCCCCAACGCGTCCCGAATACGGGACTTGATCGTCCCCTCGGGTTCGGACAGCACCGACGCCGTCTCCCTGTATGTCAGACCGCCGTAGAACGCAGTGACGATTGCGTCGCGACACGGAACCGAAAGCGTTCGGATCGCGGCCATCACCCGATCGGCCTCGCTTGATCTCACGATCACGTCGTTGAGATCCAGGATGGGTGGCGCAAGCCCGCGATCTGACGCCACGCGTCGGTTGCGCCTACGGCTCGACGCGTCTGATCGCGCGCGGTCGATTGCGAGATTCCGGGTCACTGCAACCAAAAACGTGCGCAACGAGCCGCGCTCTGGGTCGAAGCGGTTGGGGTCGCGCCACAACCGCACGAAGACGTCCTGGGTCAGGTCAGCCGCGCTCGACGCGCCCCCAAATCGGCAGGCGACCGCGTAGACGGCCGCAGCATGCCTGTCGTACACGGCATCGAAACTCGCTCCGTCGCAGGACCACTCCTGTGAGCTGACGTCTTGAAGCCGCAGTGCCATGTCGAAACCTCCGGTCGGATGCATCAGCGCCGGGGTCCGGGGCACGGGAGCGGGCGGTTGATACCCGTTTCTTCATTTTAGAGCCATCGCCGTCAGGTGCGTACGCTTTGCCCGTGGTCGCTGGGTCCTCTGATGAACTGGCGAACGCGCTGCGGGCCCGCGGCGGGCGGCTAACAGTTGCTCGTCGCCAGGTGCTCGACATCGTCGCGAGCACGACCGATCACCTCACCGCCGACCAAATCCTCGAACGAGTGCAAGCTGGTACACCCGAGGTGCATCGAGCGACCGTGTATCGCACGCTCGACACGCTTACCCGCATTGGCGTTATCGAGCACACACACCTCGGCCACGGTCCCGCCGTGTACCACCTGGTGCACGACCGCCACCATCATTTGGTGTGCGTGTCGTGCGCGCTGGTGGTCGACATCGATAGCGCCCTGTTCAACGAGCTTGAGGCGCGTGTGCACGAGGAGTACGGCTTTCACATGAACCCCGGACACTTCGCCGTCGTCGGCCTATGCGCCGACTGCGCCGAACACGAGCACCCCGCAAGGAGCCACTCGCATGGCTGAGCCGATGACCGACGACGAGCGCCGCGCCTTTCTTATGCACGGCACGCGTACCGGAAAGTTGGCGACCACCTTGAAGGGCGGCGGGCCCCACGTCGCCCCGATCTGGTTCGTGCTCGACGGTGACGACCTCGTCTTCACTACCCACAACTCGTCGTTGAAGGCCAAGTCGATCTTGCGAGACGGGCGGGTCGCGATATCGGTAGACGACGAAACCCCGCCGTTCGCGTTCGTACTGATCCAGGGAAGCACCGAAGTGTCCGAGGATCTCGGCGCGCTCGTGGAGTGGGCCACCAAGATCGGCGGTCGTTACATGGGCGCCGACCGCGCCGTTGAGTTCGGCCGGCGCAACGGTGTGGTGGGCGAACTGTTGGTGCGGGTGAAGCCAACCAAGACGGTCGCCCGCACGGGCATCAGCGACTAACGAAGCGCGTCGCTCCAGGGCGACATGTCGAGGCCCAGGTGTTTCTTGGCCATCGCGTCGATCGTGGCCGCGTTCCAGTACGGATGACCGGGGCGGGGAATACCGAACAGGGCCAACTCGTCGGGGCCTTTGCCGGCGACGAACTTCGAGAACCGCGCGTCGCTACCGAAACGCGGGAACGCGTCGTATCCGAACCACTCCGCTCCACCGGGCTTGAAGCTGATCACCATCACAAACCGCGACGCGTCGTGGCGGCCGAAGTCGGTGCCGCGGTGCCATACGTCGGAGCGGTAGGCAAGGAACGAACCGCGTTTGCCGGTCGCCACTACTTCGTGGTCATACAACCGCTCGTAGTCTGTGTCGTCGCTGACGCTCGAGCGGGGCACCAAACGGGGCGGAGCGCAGTCTTCGTCGACGTCGCTCAGGTACAGAAATCCTTCCAGGTGCCAGAACCCCGGTTCCATGCGGGGCGGTAGCAGCGAGTGATTCGAGTCCTGATGCAGCGGCTGTTCGTAGTTCACCGCGCCGGCCCACTTGCCCCACACAGCGGCCTGGTAGATGCGCAGGTCGTCGCTTTGCATCGCCGCGTCGGCGAAGCCCCGCATCCTCGGGTGCACCAACAGATCGTTCAGCGCGCCCGACCCCCCAAAGGGAAAGCCGCGCATGCCGTTGAATTGCGAACCGCGGAATTGTTTCCCTTCGGGCGCACCGTCACCAAAGAAGCCGGCGCGGTTGTAGTCGTCGAACGTGTCAGTGCCGTACAGGTGGGCCAGGTCGTCGCGCACCGCGTCGATGTCGGCTTCGGGAACGAGGCCTTCGACCAACGCCCAGCCGTCGTGGCGCCACTGCCTCGCCGCTGCTTCGAACTCGTCAGCCACGCCCAGCATCATGCCTCCGGTTAGGTGTTGTGTCTTAGGGATATACCGTCAGGGCTCAATGGACACTGCCGCCGCAATCGCTGCCCGACTCCTCGACGGCGACGTGTCGCTTTGGCCGTCGCCCAATGTTGCCGACACGCGTCTCGGCTGGCTGCGCAGTGCCGAGACGTTGGCGAGCGAGGCCGACGACCTGAAGGCATGGGCCGAGGGGTTCGAGCGATCGCACGTGGTGTTGTTGGGTATGGGCGGCTCGTCGCTTGGCCCCGAGGTTCTTCGCGCGGCAACCGGGTCGCTGTCGCTGACCGTGCTCGACACCACCGAGCCGACAACGGTCGCGCGGCACACGGAAAACCTCGACGACGCAATGATCATCGTGTCGTCCAAGTCCGGCGGCACCCTCGAGATCCAAACGCTGCTCGCGCGGTGCTGGGAGGTGCAACCCGACCCGTCTCGATACGTCGCGATCACCGACCCCGGCACCGGCCTTGATCGGTTGGCCACCGAACGCGGCTTCGCCCGCATCTTTCGCAACGACGCCAACATCGGCGGCCGCTACTCGGTGTTGTCGTATTTCGGTGTGGTGCCTGCCGCGCTGCTTGGTTACGACCTCGGCGCGTTGCTCGACGGAGCGCGCAACGTCGATACGGTCGCCGCCGTCACGGCTGGGATCGAGATGGGTGAAGCCGCGCTGAACGGACAGGACAAGGCGACGATCCGAGTGCCCGACGCGTTCGCCGAGTTCGGCTTATGGGTCGAACAACTCGTCGCCGAGAGCTTGGGTAAGCGGGGCAAGGGCGTAGTGCCGGTGCCCACGACCGACGCCGAGAAGGGGCCCGACCGTCACCCGATGACCGTGGAGCTGTCGCAGCCCGTCCAACTGGGCGAGGCGTTTTTCTGGTGGGAACTGGCCACCGCGGCGGCCGGGCACGTGCTCGACGTCGACCCGTTCGACGAGCCCAATGTCGCCGAGAGCAAAGCCAACACGCAGAAGGTGTTGGACAACCTTCCGCCGCCCGAGGTTGACACGGCCGACCCCGATTTCGTGATCGCGTGGCTGCGCGGGCAAGTACAGCCGGGCGACTACGTGTCGTTGCAGGCCTACGGGCCCTACGGCGACGCGTTTGGCCTCGAGCAGACGCGCCATCAGGTGCGCGACGCCCTCGGTGGTATGGCGGTGACGGCGGGCTACGGGCCGCGGTTCCTGCACTCGACCGGTCAGCTGCACAAGGGCGGGCCCAACACCGCGGTGGCGGTGCAGATCGTGCCCAGGTCACCCCGACCGACGTTGGCCATCCCCGGCTTTGCTTATGACTTCGGCACGCTCATCGACGCGCAGGCCATTGGCGACCACGACAGCCTCGTGCAGCACGGACGACGCGTGCTTCGGGTGACCGCCGACGACTTCGCCGAAATCAACTAGGAGCGAACATGCGATTGGCGATGATCGGCCTCGGAAAGATGGGCGCAAACATGACGCGGCGGCTCGTGGCCGCGGGCCACGAGGTCGTCGGCTTCGACCTCAACCCGCAGTCGGTCGCCGAAGTCGAGCAAGTTGGCGCGATCGGCGCGACGTCGATGGAAGATGCGATCGGCCAGCTCGACGTGCCCCGTGTCGTGTGGTTGATGCTGCCGGCCGGCCCCATCACCGAGGCGTCGATCAACCAGGCCGCGGCCGCGTTGTCGCCCGGTGATGTGATCGTCGACGGCGGCAACTCGAAGTTCACCGACGGCGTGGGTTCGGCGATGTCCTTGCAAGAACGCGGCATCGGGTTTGTCGACGCCGGCGTCAGCGGCGGCGTGTGGGGTTTCGAGAACGGCTTCTGTTTGATGGTCGGCGGCGCACCCGAAATGGTTGAGATCGTGCGGCCCGCCTTCGAGTCATTGGCCCCGGTCGACGGCTACGCACACGTCGGCCCGGCCGGTGCCGGTCATTACGTGAAGATGGTGCACAACGGCATCGAGTACGGCCTGATGCAGGCCTACGCCGAGGGCTTCGAACTCATGGCCGCGGCTGACGAGTTCAGCCTCGATCTTCACCAGATCGCCGAGCTGTGGCGAAACGGGTCGGTCGTGCGTTCGTGGCTACTCGACCTGACCGCGCTGGCGTTGAAAGACACCATGACGTTCGACGAGATCCAAGGTGTCGTTGCCGACTCGGGCGAAGGTCGCTGGACCGTGGAAGACGCCGTCAACCGAGCCATACCGCTGCCGGTCATCACCGCGTCGCTCTACGCACGTTTCGCCTCGCGCGACGTCAACGCGTTCGCGCCCCGACTGCTCGCCGCGCTGCGCAACCAGTTCGGAGGCCACGCCGTGCTCGTCGAGGACAGCGCCGTCACCCCGCGCCCCAAGACATGACCCGTCACGCACCGCCCGCCGCGCTCGTGGTGATGGGGGCCTCGGGCGACCTGACGTCGCGCAAGTTGATGCCGGCGATCGCACAGTTGCACGCGGGCGGGTTCCTTCCCGCGGGGTTCACCCTGATCGGCTGCGCCCGCACCGAGATGAGCGATGCCGAGTTCCAAGCCAAGGTGCTCGAAGCCACACCGAAGGGCGGCAAGCGGTGGGAGAAGCTCGTAACGCGGTTCCGCTACATCTCCGGCGAGTATCACCACGAGACGACCTACATCGCACTGAGCCAGGCCTTGCGCGAGGCCGACGAGAAACGCGGCACGAGCGGTAACCGCGTGTTCTATCTCGCCACGCTGCCAATGGTGTTCCCCACCATCGTCGAACGACTGGGGGGGACGGGGCTGAACCGGCCGGGCGACGGCGGCGACTTCGCCCGCGTGGTGATCGAAAAGCCCTATGGCCACGACCTCAAGAGCGCCGGGGAACTCGATGAAACGGTGCACGCCTCGTTCGACGAATCGCAGGTGTACCGCATCGACCACTACCTCGGAAAGGAGACGGTGCAGAACGTCCTGGCGCTGCGATTCGCCAACGCGATCTTTGAGCCGATCTGGAACCGCCGCTACATCGACAACGTGCAGATCACCGTGGCGGAAACCCTCGGCGTCGGCCACCGCGCTGGCTTCTACGAAACGGCTGGCGCGCTGCGCGACATCGTGCAGAACCACGTGCTCCAGGTGATGTCGCTCGTCGCAATGGAACCACCGGCGCGTATCAAGCCCGAAGAGATCCGAGACGAGAAGGTGAAGGTGCTCAAGGCGATAGAGGCCATGACGCCCCACGAAGTGATCGCCGACACCGTGCGGGGCCAGTACGCCGCGGGCACCGTCGACGGCGAGAAGGCTCCCTCGTACGGCCAGGAGGAAGGAGTGGCCACGCGCAGCAAGACCGAGACCTACGTGGCCGCGAAGCTGATGATCGACAACTGGCGATGGGAGGGTGTGCCGTTCTACCTGCGCACTGGCAAGCGCCTATCCGCGGCCGCGACGGAAGTGGTGCTGTCGTTCAAGGGTGTGCCCCACCTGCCATTCATGGCCACGAACGCGCGGGACCTCGGGCCGAACCTGTTAATCGTGCGGGTGCAACCCGATCAAGGCATCACATTGCGCTTCGGCGCCAAGGTGCCGGGCCAGGAGTTCAAGGTGCGCTCGGTCAACATGGACTTTTCCTATGACGAGACCTTCAGCGAGCCGTCGCCCGAGGCGTACGAACGGCTGCTGCTCGACGCGCTGATCGGGGACCCAACGCTGTTCATCCGTTCCGACGAGGTGCGTCAGGCCTGGCGCATTTGCGACCCGATACTCACGGGTTGGACAAAGGCGCGCGGGCCGGTCCACAAATACAAGGCGGGTACGTGGGGCCCGAAGGCGGCCGACGCACTGCTGGCCCGGGACGGGCGCAGTTGGCACGACCCGGTGGACATCTAGGCGCGTGGCTGGGGAGCTAGTCGTGGTCGACGACGTGGCCGCCACGTTCGCCGAGTTCGTCATCGACGCGTGGCAGCACCGCCCGCGCGCCTACTTCAGCCTCGTGGTGTCCGGAGGCGACTTGGCCAAGCGCTGCTACCAGCGGCTCGCCAAGCTTGGCCAGGACGCGATCGAATGGTCCACCGTCGACATCTATTGGGGCGACGAACGCCTGGTGCCGCGTCGCCACCCCGACTCGAACGAGTACATGGTCCGCGAAGCTCTAATCAACCGGGTGCCGCCGGTGCGCGGTGTGTTCCCCATGCGAATCGAGTCGAACGCCGGGTCGTATGACGCGCTCATCCGCGGCGCGGCCCCGCTCGATCTGATCCACCTCGGCGTCGGGCCCGACGGCCACACCGCATCGCTGTTCCCAGACTCCGACGCGTTGCAGGCGCCAGCGACCCGATACGTCGTCGACAACGTCGACCCCAACGGACACAACCCCCATCCGCGGCGCACGCTCACCTTCGCGGGCATCGCGCTGGGCGACACCGCTGTGGTGACAGTGGACGGCGCCGACAAGCGCGCCGCGGTGCGGCGCGTCGTGGACGGCGACGCCACCGCGCCGGCCGCCCACATACGCGCGCCACGAGTGAAACTGATAGTTGGACGTTCTGCGATGCTCGGTCGGTGACTACCGCTCGGTTTGAAGGACGCACCGTTGTCGTAACCGGTGCTGCATCGGGCATCGGCTCGGAGATTGCTCGGCTGTTCTTCGAGGAAGGCGCTCGCGTTCTCGGCGCCGATCTCGACCCGACCAACGTGCCCGCCGGTGTATCCGCGTTCAGGGCCGACGTGTCGTTGGAGGTCGACGTCAACTCGATGATCGTCGCGGCCATCGAAGAGTTCGGCCACATCGACATCCTGTGCAACAACGCGGGCATCGGGTCGGTGCACGACGTGCTCGGCTGCACAGTCGACGAATGGGACCGGCTGTTCAGTGTGAACGTGCGCGGCGTATTCCTGGGCACGAAGGCGGCGCTGCCCTCGATGCTGGAGCGGGGCTACGGCGTGATTGTGAACACGGCGTCGATCGCCGGGATGATGGGCCTGCGCGACCGCGCCGCCTACTGCGCAACCAAGGGCGCCGTCATCTCGCTCACCCAGCAAGTGGCGGTGCAGTACGCGGGCACCGGCGTGCGGTGCAACTGCGTGTGCCCGGGCACCGTCGACTCGCCCTGGGTCGGCAACCTGCTTGCCCAAGCCGACGACCCGGTGGTGGCCCGCGAGCGCCTCGTGGCCCGTCAGCCCTTGGGTCGACTCGGTCGGCCGACCGAAGTAGCGAAGGCGATCTTGTATCTGGCGTCCGAAGACGCATCGTTCATGACCGGTTCGTCGCTCGTGATCGATGGCGGTATGACGGTGGCCTAAGCCGCGTTGACGGCTTCGAGCAGATCCGGATCGGCGAGGTCGATCCACCGCAACCCGTCGACGCCTGCATAGGCCCGGTCGGCCGATACGAGCAGCGCCTCGGTGCGAATCGCAACGGCGGCGAGGAACGCGTCGGAAAGATCTAACTGCGGATGCGCTTGCCACAACTCGAAGCCATCCATTGTGTCCTCGTCGGCGTTCTCTTCGACCGGACCGAAAAGCACGAAGTATTCAGACGCGATCGATACGGCCTGCTGCCGCGTTCGCCCGGACCGAGCCCAGACATGGACGAATTCTTCGACTGTGAGTCGAGTGACCCGGAGTGGTCGATCGTTAGCGAGCTCGAGAAGGTCAGCCGCAACCGCTTTCATGGGGTGCTCGGCGCCGATCGCGTAAATCAGCACGTTGGTATCGAGCAGGATCACCCGAGCCTCGTTACGCGATCGTGGGCCTCAGCCAACATCGCTCTGATTTCGTCGGGGTCGGGCGGGTTTTCGAGCGGAGGAGCGGCCTTGATGCGGGCCAGCGCTGCCATTCGCTCGGCCCGGGTGGGGCCGCCGGGCAGAACTGCGTCGATTCCGTCGCGCACGATCGCGGCGACCGATACGCCACGGCGGCGGGCTTCCTCGTCGAGTCGGTTGGCCCGCTCTTGGTCGATCAGCACCTGCAGTCGGACCGATAACATGCTCATGACATTAGCATGTGCATGTTCATTCAATAGACGACGACGGTATTGGTAAGGACACCGATCTTCTCGATGTCGACTTCGCACACGTCCCCGTCCTTCAAATAGATCGGCGGCTTTCGCGAAAAACCGACGCCGGGCGGAGTGCCCGTCGCGATGATGTCGCCGACCTCGAGCGTCATGAACCGCGAGCAGTAAGCGATGAGTTGCGCGACGCCGAAAATCATGTCGGCGGTCGTGGCGTTCTGAAGCGTTTCGCCGTTGACCCGGCATGCAATCGACAGGGCCTGCGGATCAGGTATCTCATCGGCGGTCACGATCCACGGACCGAGCGGGCAGAACGTGTCGAAGCTCTTGCCCCGCACCCACTGCTGGTCGCCGAACTGGGCGTCTCGTGCTGACACGTCGTTGCAGCACGTGTAGCCGAACACGTAGTCGAGGGCGTCGGCTTCGCTCACCCGACGGGCCCGGCGCCCGATGACGACGGCGAGTTCAGCCTCGTAGTCGACCTGGGCGGAGTCGGCAGACGCCCACGTGATCGTGTCACCGTCGCCGCAAATGCTGTTGTTGGTCTTCACAAAGATCAGCGGGTTGGCTGGCGGCGTTACGCCGGTTTCCGCCGCGTGGTCGGCGTAGTTGAGACCGATCGCCAGCACCTTGGACGGCGGGGCGATCTCGGACAGGGGAACGCGCATTTAGACAGTCTCCTTCGAAAGGATGCCGACGTAGAGGGCCAAACGTCGCCTGGGTGTGCCGCGGCCATCGCTGGCATGATGTCGTTTTGTGAGCGAGCCTGCGAGCGAACCACCGAGCACAGGCCTTTCGTCGCGAAGCGACGTACCCCGAAGGGGCTCACCTCGCATAACCGGCATGTCGGTATACGACCTGCGGTTTCCCACGTCGGACTTGTTGGACGGCTCCGACGCCATGAATCCGGATCCCGACTACTCGGCCGCGTATGTAGTGCTCGACACGAGCGGGCCCGGGCTCACCGGGCACGGCATGACGTTCACGATCGGCCGGGGCACCGAGGTGTGCTGCGCGGCGATCGAAGCGATGCGCCACTGTGTGATCGGCCAAGACCTCGACGCGCTCGAAGCCGACCCAGGCGGTTTTTGGCGTTCGATCGCGGGCGACAGCCAGCTGCGGTGGCTCGGGCCCGAGAAGGGCGTAATCCATCTCGCGACGGCGGCGGTAGTGAACGCGGTGTGGGATCTGTTCGCGCGCCGCGCCGGCAAGCCGCTGTGGAAGTACTTGAGCGACATGTCCGCCGAGCAGATCGTGGCCGCCGTTGACTTCCGCCACATCAGTGATGCGCTCACACGCGACGAGGCGCTCACGATGCTGCACGGGAGCGAGGCCGGCGTCGCCGAACGCGAGGCCGACTTGCGAGCCAACGGCTATCCCGCGTACATCACCTCCGCGGGCTGGCTCGGCTACCCCGACGACTTGATTCGTTCGAAGACGCGCGAGGCGTTGGCCGACGGGTGGGACGCGTTGAAGATGAAGGTCGGCCGTGACCGCGACGACGATATTCGGCGCACGATGGTGCTGCGCGACGAGCTCGGCCCTGACCGTCGGCTGCTGATCGACGCCAACCAGGTGTGGGACGTGAACGAGGCAATCGACTGGACGATCGCGCTCAAGGGCGCCGACCCCTGGTGGATCGAGGAGCCCACGTCACCCGACGACATCTTGGGCCACGCCCGCATCGCGCAGGCCGTGCACCCGATCCGTGTGGCGACCGGCGAGCACTGCCACAACCGCATCATGTTCAAACAGTTCTTCCAGAGCGGTGGCATGGACATCGCGCAGATCGACGGCTGCCGCCTCGGCGGGGTGAACGAAGTGATCGCAGTGCTGCTGCTCGCGGCGAAGTTCGGCGTGCCCGTCTGCCCCCACGCGGGCGGTATCGGCCTGTGCCAACACGTGCAGCACTTCTCGATGTTCGACTACCTCCGGGTGTCGGGCCGCAACGACGACCGCATGATCGAGTACGCCGGCCACCTGCACGAACACTTCGTAACCGAACTCGAGGTGCGGGGCGGCCGTTACATCGCGCCTACCGACGCCGGCTTCGGCCTCGAAATGAAAATCGACAGCGTGCGCGACTATGCGTTTCCCGACGGAGCGGTCTGGACTGCGCGTGGGTGACCGGCTGCGCGTCGCGCTCGTCGGCGGGCCGATGTACGACGCGCTGTACGCACCGTTCATCGATGACGTCGAGGTCGTGGTGCACGCCGACCACCCAACGCTGAACCGCACCGTGAGCGAGGTGCTCTCGGCCGGCGAACGTATCGACGTGTTATCGACCCACGCCAAGTACGCCCCCTCGCAGTCGCAGTGGCTGCTCCCCCTGAACGACCTCGTCGACACCGGCGCTCTCGCTCCGAAGGCGGTCGAGTTGTGCACTTACCGGGGCGACGTGCTGTGCGCGCCGCGCAACATCGACGTACGCATCCTGTGGTGGCGCACCGATCGTCTCCCGTCCGCACCGGCGACGTGGCCCGAGCTGCTCGACGGCGACGCCGTGTTCGGTTTCACCGGACGCGAATCGGGCCTGTTCGGCTTGTTCTTCGAACTGATCACCGGTGCCGGCGCAACGCTGTTCGACGACCAATTGCGCCCGACGATGACCGGCGACGCCGCCGAAGGGGCCATCGACACGTTGGTCACGCTCGCAGCGCGGGCACCCGCCGACTTGCCCGACTGGCACTACGACCAGGTCGACGCCGCGCTGCTCGACGGACGCGTCGACTGCGCCGCCGCGTGGCCCGGTGCCTACGACGCAATTCGCGCGTCGTCGGTTTACGAATCGCTTACCCCCGCGCTGTACCCGGGCGGTGTGTCGTACTCGGGCTGCCACGCGTGGGCGATCTCGACTAGCTGCGGCGACGCCGAGCGCGCCGCGGCCTTCGTCAACGAGTTGTGCTCATTCGACACCCATCAACGCGAGAGCGGCATCCCGGCCAACGTCGACGCGCTGGCTGCGGTTGAGCCGGTCGACGCCACCGACACGGCCCGCCTCGCCGCAACCCAGGAGACGATCGCCACCGCCATGATCACCTACCCGCACCTCGAACGATTCGACGAGATCGAAGACGCGGGCTGGCGGGCCATCAACGCCGCCCTGCGCGGCGAGATCGACGCCCGCGCCGCAACCAAACAGATGCAGGCCGTGGCGGAGAAGGTGCTGGCGTGATCGCAAACCTCGACGTCAGCCGCCTCAGCCTCGGCTCCGCGCCCATCGGCAACCTGTATCAAGGCGTCGACCCGTCGGTGGCCGCGGCCACGGTCCAAGCGGCGGTTGACGCCGGCATCACGCTGTTCGACACCGCGCCGCTTTACGGCGTCGGTCTGTCGGAAACCCGCGTCGGCGAGGTGCTCTCGACGGTCCCTCGGGACCGCTTCCGCATCGCGACGAAAGTCGGGCGACTGCTCGAACCGAACCTGCCCGGCGCGCCCGAGGAAGAGTCGATTTTCGAGGACACGCCCGACGTGCACCCGGTGTTCGACTTCTCGGCAGACGGCGTGCACCGTTCCCTCGAAGCCAGCCTCGTTCGGCTCGGGCTCGACCGCGTCGACATCGTGCACGTGCACGACCCCGACAACCACATGGATCAGGCGATCGACGAGGCCTACCCCGCGCTTCGGCGCTGGCGCGACGAAGGCGTGGTCGGCGCGATCGGCGCCGGAATGAACTTCGCCGGGCCGCTCACTCGCATCGTGCGGGAGGCCGACGTCGACTGCGTGCTGCTCGCCGGTCAGTACACGTTGCTCAACCAGAATGGCCTCGACGCGCTGCTGCCGCTGTGTCTCAGCACGAACACCGCGGTAATCGCAGCGGCCGTGTTCAACACCGGCATTCTCGCCGACCCGGCTGACAACGCCACCTACTTCTATTCGCCGGCGCCACCCGAGATCCTCGACCGGGCCCGCCGCATGCGCGACGTGTGTACCCGCCACGGCGTGCCGCTCGCCGCCGCCGCCATGCAGTTCGCGCTCGGCCACCCCGCGGTCGCCACGGTGCTCGTCGGCATGCGCTCGCCCGACGAAGTCGCCGCCAACACCGCCGCGTTCGAGATG
>JACCXE010000176.1 GCA_013697265.1 Actinomycetota bacterium
GCTTCAAGGAGATCGAGGTCGGTTTCCCCAGCGCGAGCCAACCCGACTTCGACTTCGTGCGTCAGTTGATCACCGAAGACCTCATCCCTGAGGACGTCACCATTCAGGTGCTCACGCAGTGCCGCGACGAACTGATCGAGCGCACCTACGACAGCCTCGAGGGCGTCAACAAAGGAATCGTGCACTTCTACAACTCGACGTCGGTGCTACAGCGCCGCGTCGTGTTTGGTCTGGACAAAGACGGCATCACCAAGATCGCTACGGACGCGGCCAAGATGTGCCGCAAGCTCGAGTCGAACTTGAGCGGCTCGCAGATCCGCTACGAGTACTCGCCCGAATCCTTCACCGGCACCGAGATCGACTACGCGATCGAGATCTGCTCGGCCGTGCTCAACGTGATCGAGCCCGACGCCGACACCAAGATCATCTTCAACCTGCCGGCCACGGTCGAGATGTACACGCCGAACATCTACGGCGACGTCATCGAGCACTTCCACCGCAACGTGCCGCACCGCGACCTCATCACGCTGTCGCTGCACCCGCACAACGACCGGGGGACGGGCGTAGCCGCGGCCGAGTTCGGCGTGATGGCCGGCGCCGACCGCGTCGAAGGAACACTGTTCGGCAACGGTGAGCGCACAGGAAATGTCGACGTCGTGAACCTCGCCATGAACCTGTTCAGCCAAGGCATCGACCCCGAGTTGGACATGAGCGACATTGACGCGCTGCGCGCCGTGGCCGAGCACTGCAACCGGCTGCCCGTGTCGCCCCGGCACCCGTATGTGGGCGACCTCGTCTACACGTCGTTCTCCGGTTCGCACCAAGACGCGATCAAGAAGGGCTTCGACGCACTGCACGCGGGGTCCGACGGCGAGAACTATGCCGAGTGGGGCGTGCCGTATCTGCCGATCGACCCCAAGCACGTCGGGCGGAACTACGAGGCCGTGGTCCGCGTGAACAGCCAGTCGGGCAAGGGCGGTGTCGCATACATCATGAAGGCCGAGCACGGCCTCGACCTTCCCCGCCGGCTTCAAATCGAGTTCTCCCGATCGATTCAGACGATCACCGAAGACACCGGTACCGACATCTCCCCCGCCGCGATCTGGGACAACTTCCAGACCGAGTACTTGCCGGAGTCACCCCGCTACCAACTCATCAGCCATGAGATAACGACGAGCGACAAGGGTTCGTCCGTTACGGCGCAACTCCTCGTCGACGGCGAACACAAGACGGTGACAGGCCAGGGCAACGGGCCGATCGCTGCGTTCGTGCACGCGTTGCAGACCGATCTCGACATCGACGTGGAAGTCACCGACTACGCCGAGCACGCGGTGTCGGCCGGTGCTGAAGCGAACGCGGTTGCGTACGTGGAAGCGCGCAACGAAGAGGGCATCCGCTGGGGCATCGGCCTCGACCCGTCGATCCTTGCCGCGTCGCTCAAGGCTGTTCTCGGTGCGGTGAATCGCCTATCGAGCCCTAACCCCCTCGCGGGGTAAGCCGGTGTGAATCTGCTCCATACCAAGGAGTAGGGTCACGCCTCGTTGTCGAAACAGTTCCAGGGAGGAACACATGTCCAAGGCCGCCGTAATGACCGGGCAGAACCAGCCGCTTGAGATCAGGACCGATGTCGAGGTCGAGGCGCCGCGCGCCAAGGAAGTGAAAATCCGCATGGGCGCATCGGGCGTGTGTCACTCCGACCTGTCGATGCTCAACGGCACAATGTTCGCGATGCCGCCGATCGTGCTCGGCCACGAGGGCGCCGGTGTGATCGAAGAAATCGGCCCGGATGTCACGTCGGTGGCCGTCGGCGACCACGTCGTGATCTCCTGGGTGCCTCAGTGCGGCGATTGCTTCTTCTGCAACAAGGAGCAGGGCTATCTGTGCGAGAACGCCAACGCGGCGCTCGCCTCGGGCGGTCTGCTCGATGGCACCACGCGCATGACCTCGGGCGGCGCCCCTCTGTCGCAGATGGCGGCCGCGGGCACCTTCGGCGAAGTTTCCATCGTGCCCGAGTCCGGCGTGGTGAAGATCCCGAACGATCTCGACATGAAGGTCGCCGCGCTCATCGGTTGCGGCGTGCTCACCGGCGCGGGCGCCGCGATGAACACCGCCGACATCAAGCCGGGCGACGTCGTGGCCGTCATCGGGTGCGGCGGCGTAGGCCTCAACGTGATCCAGGGTGCTCGCATCAAGGGCGCCGGCGAAATCATCGCCATCGACATGAACGAAACCAAGCTCCAGATGGCCAAAGAGTTCGGGGCCACCGCCACGATCAACGCCGCGCAGGGCGACCCCGTCGCGCAGGTCATGGAAATGACGGGCGGCCACGGCGCCGACGTGTCGTTTGAGGTCATCGGCCTGGGCCCCACGATCGACCAGGCCATCAACATGATCCGCCGCGGTGGCCAGGCCATCCTCGTCGGCGTGCCGAAGATGGACGTGATGATCCAGGTGCCCGCGTTCCTCGGCGTCGTGCTCAACGAGAAGACGATCAAGGGTTGCTGGTACGGGTCGTCCAACGTGCAGAAGGACGTCCCCAAGCTGATCGAGCTGTACAAGAGCGGCGAGCTCAAGCTCGACGAACTCATCAGCCGCACCATTTCGATCGACGAGATCAACGAGGCGTTCGAAGCTATGGAGACCGGCGAAGTCGCGCGTTCCGTTATTCAGTACTAGCGCCAGCAAAACGACGTAGCCGGAGGAGCCTCGCCCGAACTGGGCGGGGCCCCTTCGTGTTCGGACTCGTTATCGTGACTGCCTCGTGACGTACAGCGAGATCACCGCCGCGGTGAACGCACTCAAGGACGCGGGCGTCAAAGCCGGGCTCAAACCCGCGGACGTCACTGACGAGGCGGCGGCATTCGCGGCCGCCGTGTGCGCCGGAATTGTCGACGCCGAGTTTGCGTGGTCGGACACGTTCAGCCGCCCGTCCTCGGGTTTCGGCGCCGCCGTGGCGCTGGGCAAGCCGTGGCTCGAAACGGCCACTCCACTCCTAAAGCAGCTTTTGGCGACCGCCAAGGTGGCACCGGCCCAGGAGTACGCGGTCGGCCTGGGGCGCGTCGCGGTCGAAGCGTGCGAGTTCGACCCCGACCCGAGCCTGGCCGCGGTCGAAACTGCTCGGCTGGCGGCACGCACACAGCTACGGGCCGCAGGAGTCGCCATGGGCTCGGAAGTCATGGCCAGAGCCGCCGCCGCAACCACGGCCCATGCCGACAGCGCCGCGTCGGTGTCGGCGACGCCGACGCTCGCCGAATTACTGGCCCAGCTTGACGAACTGGTCGGTTTGAAGGACGTCAAGTCGCAGGTCCACCGACAGACCGCACTGCTGCGGATGAGCGGGTTGCGGGCCCAGAAAGGCCTGAAGGTGCCGACCGTCAGTCGCCACCTGGTGTTCGTCGGTAATCCGGGGACGGGCAAGACCACCGTGGCCCGCCTCGTGGCCGGTCTCTACCGCGCCCTCGGGCTGTTGACCAAGGGCCAGCTCATCGAGACCGACCGCTCGGGCCTGGTCGCCGGATACGTCGGGCAGACCGCGATCAAGACGTCGGCGATAATCGAGTCGGCGCTGGGCAGCGTGCTGTTCATCGATGAGGCCTATTCGCTCGCCGAAGACGACTTCGGCGAGGAGGCGGTGTCCACACTGGTCAAGGCGATGGAAGACCATCGCGATGAGTTGGTGGTGATCGTGGCCGGCTACCCGGACGAGATGAAGAAATTCATCGAAAGCAACCCGGGCCTAGAGAGTCGCTTCGGTACGACGATCCTCTTCCCGGATTACAGCGAGGACGAGCTGGTAGCGATCTTCCGAAAGCTGGCGGCCGCGTCGGACTTCGAGCCAACGTCGGGTTGTATCGAAAAGCTGCGCGAACTCGTGCGGGCCGAGCCGCGTGACGCCGGCTTCGGCAATGGTCGCTTCGCCCGTAACCTGTTCGAATCGGCCGTCGGCCATCACGCGTGGCGGCTGCGCGAGAAAACCGAACCGTCGCTCGCCGAACTCCGACGGCTTCACGCCGACGATCTACCTGAGCGCTAGTCGCCCGGCTCGTTCAGCTGGATGACGGCGAACGCCGCCTGGTGCGGGTCGAGCGCCACCGCCATTTGACCGACGCCAACGGCCTCGAACGGCTCCGTCATCGTGGTGCCGCCAAGTTCCTTGACCTTGGCGACCGCCTCGTTGATGTCGTCGACGGCGAAGTACACGAGCCAGTGCTCGGGCACTTCCGGTGGATGGTTGTCGCCCATCGGCATAGCGCCACCCACGCCGCGGTCGCCCACCTTGAACTCGCCGTATTCAGAATTGTCTGACCACGACCAGCCGAACACGTCGGTGTAGAAGGCTTTCGCGGCGTCGAGGTTGCGCGTGTTCAGTTCGTTCCAGCACAACGCGCCGTGCTCGTTGACGCGGTCAGCGCCGATGCTTTCCTTCGGTTGCCACCCCGCGAACGCGGCGCCGTTCGGATCCATGAACACCGCCATGCGACCGGCGTCGAACACGTCCATCGCCGGGGCCAGCACCGATCCGCCGGAGGCTTCGACCTTCTTCGCCGTGTCGTCGACGTTGTCGACGGAGATGTAGGTGGTCCAGTAAGGCGGGCCGGGGGCCTGTTGCGGACCGATGCCGGCAACGTCGTCGCCGTCGATCTGCGCCATCGCGTATCCACCGGCGTCGGGACCCAGGTCGTTGACCGTCCACCCGAACAGCGCGCCGTAAAACGCGGCGGTAGCCGTTGGGTCGGGGCTGCCGATATCGACATAGGACGGAGTACCTGCGGGGTGTGAGGTTCGCTTGGCCATGCGCGCACCCTACGCCCGGGGTGTGACACGGAAAAGGCCTCCCTGGTTACTGTGGGGTAACAACTATGGCCATCCGACTTCCCGCCGCTGAGCGTCGTCAACAGCTCGTCGAAACGGCTCTGGGGCTTTTCGCCGAGCGCGGGTTGTACGGCACGTCGATGGACGACATCGCGGACGCGGCCGGCGTCACCAAGCCCGTCCTCTACCAGCACTTCGCGTCGAAACGGGCCCTGTTCCTCGAACTACTCGACGATGTAGGCAAGCAACTCCTCGACGCCATCGCTGCGGCGACGAGCGCGGCCGACACGCCGCGCCAACAGGTCGAGGCCGGCCTCACCGCCTACTTCCAGTTCGTGGCCGACCATCACAGTTCGTTCGTCTTGCTCTTCGGCGACGGCTCGCGGCGCGACGAAGAGTTTGCCGAAGCCGTCGAACGGGTCGAAGCGGCGATCGCCGAGTTCATCGCCGCCCTGATCAACGTCGACCTCGATGCCGACCATCGTCTGCTCCTGGCTCACGCGGTCGTCGGCTTGGCCGAAGGTGCGAGCCGGCGCTGGGTGGCCGCGGGTGCGAGCGAACCGGCGGACGTGGCCGCGGGTCGCGTGGCCGATCTGGCCTGGGCCGGGCTGCGCGGCGTCCACCGGTGAGCGCACCGGGACGCGACATCCACGTTGCGCCGTGGGCTGGAGAGTGGACTGACGACGATCGCGACGCCAACTTCAAGAGCGACATCGCGCTGTACGCGCACGCCGACCCGTTGCTCACGCTGGCCAATCTCGGCGAAGCCATCGGCGTGCCGGTTGGCGGCCTCGTGCACTACGTGTTGGCGCGATGGGCCAGCGCCGGAAGCGCGGCGCTGCTCGAAATTGGGCCGTCCATGATCAACCGCATGTGGGAGCAGGTGGAAACGGCCGACACCGCCGACACCGACGAGGCCCGGCTCGCCGCGTATGACGCGTTGAAGCAAATGCTCAGCTGGTTGCGTCTGCCCCTGCAGGACGAATCTTCGTAACCGCCGGGTTGTAGCAAACGCCGCGCATACCGAGCATTTGCGCCGAAACGCACTTGTTCGAGTTAAGGCACAGCCGGGCGCCGTGGTCGCCGCCCAGGATTTTCTCCGCCAGGTCGGGCTCGGCATAGAAGGGTCGACCGATGCCCACCATTTGCGCCTCGCCCGACTCGAGGATCTGGTTGACCTCGTCGGCGGTGCGGATGCCGCCCACCGCGAAGACCGGGATCGATACGCGCTGGGAGATCGCGGCGAACAGTTGCCGGTTCCACACGGGTTTGAACGGTGCCCGCTTGCCGCCGTACCAGGCACCGATCTTCAACACGGCGCGTTTGCGCCGCGTCGGCGCCGCCTTCTTCAAGCGGTTGACCATGCCCGGGTTGGTCCAGATCCCGTCAGGCACCCCGCCGCGGCACAAGGTGGTGTCGGGGAAGGCAGACACCTCACACGGCGTCAGCGCGTCGAAACCCCACTCCTCGAGCATGGGTGCCAACTTCAACGCGTCATCGAAGGAGGTGTGCTTGGTACCGGGAATGCCGCCGACCTCGGAGGCAACCTTCACCAGGCACGGGAAGTCGGCGCCGGCGTGTTCGGCCACCGACGCTCGGATGAGTCGCAAGATGCGGGCCCGGCCCTCGAGCGACCCACCGAATTCGTCGGTGCGCCGGTTGTAGAAGGGGGACAGGAACTGGTCGAGCAACTTGGCGTTCGAATTGCCGAGCTGGATCGCGTCGTAGCCGGCCTCGCGAGCCCAGGCCGATATTCGTCCGTAGCGGCCGACGAGTTCGTGCACCTCCTCGGTGCTCATCGCGCGCACCGGTATCCCCCGGAACGCAACCTTCAACTGCCACGGAACCGGCGACGGCGCTGTGAGCGGCCCTTTGCGGTTCGACGCGTAGGGCTCGTGCCACGCCTCGATTGCGTAGAGGCCGCCGTGGCCGAGTTGCAACACGATGCGCGCACCTGCGTTGTGCACCGCGTCGACCATCGGCGCGAACCGCATCACCTTCTCGCGGGTGTCCACGCATGACATTCCTGGGCCGGAGCGGCCCTCTTCGGTAACGCACGACGCGCCTTGAATGATCATGCCGACGCCGCGCTGCGCGTTCTCGACGAAGTGCTTGGCGTATTGATCGCCCGCGTCAGGGCCGTCGCCCGCCCCCTCGAGGACGGGTGCTCGGTACAGACGGTTACGCACCGTCATCGTGCCGATCTGGAGCGGCGTGGCAGAACGTCAGTCACGCCGACAGTGTTACCCGGGTATCAGGACAGCGCCTTGAGTGTCAGCATCATTTCTTCGTTGAGGTTGCCCGGCACTTCGTAGCCCGACTCGCTGCGGATCGTCTCGAAGTTTTCGCGGATGTCCTCGACGGTCATTTCCTTGTTCGTGTAACCGGGCGTGACGCCCAGGAAGACCCGCGACACGTGGCCGCCGCCGACCGAGTACACCTCGCCCGAAACCGGGCAGTCCTCGTGGGCCAGGAACGCGACGATCGGCGTGACGAATTCGGGCAGCAGACCGTCGGCCAATGCACCGAGCAACTCTTCGGTCATGCGGGTCTTGGC